>JANOUJ010000565.1:0-19494 GCA_031416815.1 Chitinophagaceae bacterium | reverse complement strand
AGCCTGATGCGGTTGTTCCTGGCCATTTTTCCATCCAATACAAAACAGCCTGCCACACTGGCTTTATCAAACTTATACACTTCCCTGATCTCAACATTAGCCAGTATTTTTTCTTCAACACTTGGCTCCAGCATACCTTCCATCGCACTCCTGATCTCTTCAATGGCATTGTAGATGATGGAGTATAGTTTAATTTGTATAGCTTCCTGCTCGGCTAATTTAGCTGCCTGCATAGAAGGCCGTACATTAAAACCAATAATGATCGCATCGGATGCATTGGCGAGGGTAACATCACTTTCGGTAATGGCACCAACTGCCTTATGAATTACTTTAATTACGATCTCAGGCGTACTTAATTTTTGCAAAGAATCACTTAATGCTTCTACCGAACCATCCACATCACCTTTAATAATTACGTTCAGTTCCTTGAAACTTCCCAATGCCAAACGACGTCCGATCTCATCGAGTGTGATATGTTTGCGGGCACGCATTCCCTGTTCACGTAATATCTGTCCACGTTTATAGGCATTCGCCCTGGCATCGCTTTCGTTTTCGTAAACTTTAAAGGTTTCGCCAGCCTGTGGGGCACCATTCAATCCCAATATTAAAACGGGGGTTGAGGGAGGAGCTTTTTCAACCCGCTGGTTTCTTTCGTTGTACATGGCTTTTACCTTGCCGAAGTTTTGACCTGAAACGATCATATCGCCCACCTGTAAGGTTCCGTTTTGAACCAGGATGGTTGCTACATATCCCCGGCCTTTGTCTAGGGTAGCTTCTATTACTGTACCATTGGCCTCCCTTTTTGGATTTGCTTTCAATTCAAGGATATCTGTTTCCAGCAGAATCTTCTCCATCAACAATTCAATATTCTGGCCGTTTTTAGCACTGATCTCCTGGCTCTGGTATTTACCGCCCCAGCTTTCAACCAATACATTCATGCCGGAAAGCTGTTCTTTGATCTTCTCTGGGTTGGCCCCGTCTTTATCCATTTTATTAATAGCAAATATCATAGGCACATTGGCTGCCTGGGCATGTGATATGGCTTCCTTGGTTTGAGGCATTACTGCATCATCTGCGGCAACTACGATCACCGCAATGTCAGTAACCTTTGCACCACGGGCCCGCATGGCCGTAAAGGCTTCGTGACCGGGCGTATCTAAGAAAGTAATATTTCTTCCATCTGGTAATGTTACTTCATAAGCACCAATATGCTGGGTAATACCACCGGCTTCGCCTGCAATAACATTGGTGTTGCGTATATAATCGAGTAATGAAGTTTTACCATGATCTACGTGACCCATGATGGTAACAATAGGTGCCCTTGGTTTAAGGTCTTCCTCGCTGTCTTCCTCATCATCGTTATCTAAGTCACCTGCATCTTCCACCCCAATAAATTCTACCTCAAAATTAAATTCGCTGGCAACAAGTTCTATCACATCCGCTTCCAAACGCTGGTTAATGGAAACCATGATGCCCAGATTCATACACTTACTTATAATATCTGCAAAACTAACATCCATTAAACCCGCCAGTTCGCTTACCGAGATATACTCTGTTACCTGCAGTTTGTTGCTTTCTTCACCCGTGCCTGCCTGTTCAGCATGTTCATCTCTTTTTGCTTTGCGGTATTTTGCTTTTAAACTTTTTCCCCGTCCACCGGCACCTGCAAGTTTTGCCTGTGTTTCTTTTAATTTATCCTGAATTTCTTTAGCATCAATTACTTTATCCTCTCTACGACCCGTTCCGGTTCCTGGCGTATTTCTGTTAAACCTGCCCCCGGTACCGGTACCCGCTCTGTTTGAAGCTCCGGTTCCTGTTGTGCTACCGCCGGGCCTCCTGTTTTGTGTGGAGGGTGGTAGTTGTGGTGCTGCACCAGGTTTCTTTTCCATTGGGATACGCTTACGCTTACGCTTTTCGTCGATTCCTCCTTTTTTTGGCCTGGTATCGTTATCAACAGGTAGCTCAATTTTACCCATGATCTTAGGCCCCAATAATTTCTTTGCTTTTATATTTTCAATGACTGGGGCTGTATCTTCTTCTTTTATATCCGGAACAACATTTATTTCTTCTGCTTTTTCTTCAACAGGTTTTGCTTTTTTGGTTTTTGCAGAATTTTCCTCAACAGGTTCTTCCACTTTAGCTACTTTTTCTGTTGCTTTTTCTGTTGCCTTTTTTGCAGATTTTTTTGGTCTTGTGGAAGAGTCTATTTTATCCAGGTCTATTTTATCAAGCACTTTTAGTGTTTCCAGTTCGGGTGCTTCAATTTTTGTAAGTTCAGCCGTTGTTATGGTTTCTTTTTCTTCGGCCTTTACAATTTCTTTAGGCGGTTCAACAGCTTCAGGAACCACCACCGGTTCTGCAGGTTTGGGTTCTTCGGCAGGTTTAGCTTTTGTTTCTTTCTTATTGAATGAAAGATCCTGCTCATCTTTCTTCTTTTTAACATCGCTTGCACTGGCTCCCTTTGGAAGGTCGATCTGCATAGCTTTTTCATGCGCTACTTTATCCTGCTGAAATTCTGATTGCAAAATACGGTACATGGTGTCCGATAATTTTGTTGTCGGTTTCAGTTCTTCATTGATCCCCTTAGACACAAGGAAATCTATCAAGGTATTTGTACCTATATTAAATTCCTTGGCTGCAGCCATTAACCTTGGTGTTGATACTTCTGACATTCTTTTTTTTGTTTGCCTGCCCTTAAAAAACAGGCTAATTTTTCTTTTAAGTGTTCTGAATAAATCCCCGCGGTAATTTAAGATCCGTTTCTTTTCCTTACTCTTTTCCAAATTCTTCAGTCAATATTCTTCTTACCTCTGCTATTGTTTCTTTTTCCAGATCTGTTCTGCGTTCAAGTTCTTCTGCTGTTAATTCCAATACTGAACGGCCGGTATCACAACCCACTCTTTTCAACTCGTCTATTACCCATGGTTCAATTTCATCTGTAAATTCATCCAGGTCAATATCAAATTCTTCAACTTCGCCTTCGTTGTCACGGAAGACATCTATTTCGTAGCCGGTTAGTTCGCAAGCCAGTTTAATATTTACGCCTCTGCGGCCAATAGCCAGCGATACCTGGTCGGGTTTTAAATACACATTGGCGTGCATTTTTTCATTATCCAGTTCCATACTGGTGATCTTTGCTGGTGTTAATGAACGTTGTATCATCAACTGTGTATTACTGGTCCAGTTAATAACATCAATGTTCTCATTTTTCAATTCACGTACAATACCGTGAATACGGCTTCCTTTCATACCCACACAGGCTCCCACCGGATCTATCCTGTCGTCGTAACTTTCTACAGCCACCTTTGCTCTTTCACCCGGATCACGAACAATTTTCTTAACAACAATCAGGCCGTCAAAAATTTCCGGCACTTCTATTTCCAGCAATTTTTCGAGGAAAGAGGGACTGGTTCTTGATATGATGATGATGGCCTGGCTGTTTTTTAATTCCACTTTTTTTACAACTCCACGCACACTTTCGCCTTTCTTAAAATAATCGGTTGGTATCTGTTCAGATTTGGGCAGCAACATTTCATTGCCTTCCTCATCAAGCAGCAAAACCTCTTTTTTCCAAACCTGATAAACTTCGCCACTCACAATTTCTCCCACACGTTCTTCGTATTTTTTTATCAGAATGTTTTTCTTCAAATCGTTGATACGTGCAGCCAGCGTTTGTTTACCGGCTAAAATTGCACGGCGGCCAAACTCTTTCTGAATATCCACTTCTTCGTACAACTCTTCCCCAACCTGGTAATCAGGCTCAATTTTAATAGCGTCCTTATACTCGATCTCGGTAAGGGTGTTATACAGATCATCATCATCCACAATGGTACGACGGCGGAAGATCTCCAGGTCACCCTTCTGATCGTTCACAATTACATCGAAACATTCGTCGCTTCCGTATTTTTTGCGGATGAGTGTTTTAAACACATCTTCCATAACCTTCATCAGCGTAGGCCGATCAATGTTTTCCGCATCTTTAAATTCCTGAAAGGAGTCAATTAAATTAATACTTGCCATATTCCGCTCCGGCCTCGTTTTTATTTCCCCGCCGGGGTTGGGGTTTTATTTAATAATTAGAACTTTATCTGTACTTTAGTTTGCTTAATAGCATCAAAAGGTATTTCATCTGTTTTCACAATTGCTTTCTTCCCTTTTCCTTCTGTATATTCAATTGTTACATTTTCGTCAGTCACAGCTGCAAGTTTGCCTTCTTTTTTAGCTTCATCATTCATTATCACTTCCACGTTCCGGCCAATATTTTTTTTGTACTGCCTTAGGAGTTTCAGGGGTTCATCCAATCCCGGGCTACTTACTTCCAGGGAGAAATCTCCTTCCGGATACATACCCATTTCTTCCATTATTTTATAGAGGGCCCGGTTTATTTTAATACATTTCTCTATACCCAGTCCGCTATCGGCATCTAAATATATTTTAAAATTATTGGTTGGCTTTATTTTTATGGAAACCAAAAAAATATCCTCATTCAATAACGGTATGATCAACTTTTCAACTGCCTGTATTTGTGTATCCTGAGTCATGATAAAAGAAGAAGGGAACGCCACCGTTCCCTTCTATACATCTTTGTCCGGTGCAAATATACACAATGCCCCCTTAATTGCCAAAATGTATGTTTTATAACTGTATTTAGCGCCGTTTTTAAAATTTAACAGGGTTGGATTTAATAGATTAATAACTTTGCGCCATGGGCATGATAAGGATAATATTTGAACTGCTTGTATTGTATCTGGTATATAAACTGATCTTTGATTTTATCATTCCTGTATACAAGACCACTAAACAGGTAAATAAAAAAATGGGAGAAATGCAGCGTAAAATGAATGATGATTTGAAGCAGCAACAATCACAGGCAAATACGGCTGCGGAAAAACCTGCCAGGCCAACCAAAGAAGATTATATTGAATTCGAGGAAGTGAAGTAGAGCAGTTGGCAGTCAACAGTTGGCGGTGCGCTAGAGTACATTTTGTTTTAATAAGAATTTATTTCCAAAAACTCTATTCTTTCTGAAGGTAAAAGAAGGTGGGTTTTAAATCCCAGTTTTTGTGCTGTTTCAATATTGGCAAACGTATCATCAATAAAAAGCGTTTCGGCTGCAACCAGGTTCCCTGCTTTCAATGCAAACTCAAAGATCTCTGCACCGGGCTTTCGCAACCCTACTTCATTTGAGTACCAGGCTTTGCTGAAATATGCATCCAGTAAGGGTTTGCCGGTTTGCGTAGTAAAAAGATGCTTAAAGTATTTTAAATGAATAATGTTGGTATTGCTTAGCAAATACAGTTTGTATTTGGGTGATATTGATTCCAGAAACCCAAGACTTTCCATTCTGAAATCTAAAATAAGGGCGTTCCAGGCATGATCAATTTCTGCTTCAGTAATTGTTTTTTCCGTCCGCTTTTTTACGGCTGCATAAAAATCGGCTTCATTTAATCGGCCGGTCTCCAGATTTGCAAACAATTCATCAGCTTTAAACTGAGAGAACATGTTCTCAAAATCGGTTAATCCCAGTTTTTCAAAGGCATCGATCGTTCTTTTAAAATCCAGGTTCAGTAAAACGCCTCCCAGGTCGAAAATTATATTTTTTGTTTGCGCCATGATATTAAAAAAGCGTTCCGGATTTTCGGAACGCTTGGTGGGCCCACCTGGGCTCGAACCAGGGACCACCTGATTATGAGTCAGGTGCTCTAACCAACTGAGCTATAGGCCCCTCCTCCAATTTACATTGAAGAATGAGGGTGCAAATATAATCAAAGCTGTTTAATTTAACGCTTCATTAAATTATTTGCCGTTAATTTGCAGCTTCAAAATTACTTATGAAGAAATTATTATTTATTGTTTTTGCCTTTTTAACGATAGCGGCGGCCAATGCCCAGGAGAAAAAGAAGGTGGGAGGTTTTATGAACAGAACCGGCGACCATTTGATGCTTCAGTTAACGAGCGACTATTGGATGGGAACGCCGGATAGTATAGATCAAAGAATAAATGGATTTGCCCGGGGCGCAAATGTATATGTGATGCTTGATCAACGTTTTAAAAGCGCTCCCCAATGGAGTGTGGCCTTTGGAATAGGTGTGGGAACCAGTAATATGTATTTCAGGAATATGGTTGTTGATATCAAATCAAAAAGTAATAAATTACCTTTTAAAGTGGTTGACAGTGTTGATCATTTTAAAAAATACAAGCTTACAACAGCTTTCCTGGAGGTGCCATTAGAGTTGCGCTTCACTTTAAAACCATTGCAGGAAATGAAAAGTATAAAGTTTGCTATCGGTGCAAAAGTGGGCACGCTTTTAAATGTACATACCAAAGGCAAAACGCTGCTTGATAAAAACGGCAGCACCTTAAATACTTATACCGCTAAAGAAACCGGTAAAGGGTTTTTTAATTCCACCCGCCTGGCAGCTACGGCAAGGCTCGGTTATGGTAATTTTTCTTTGTTTGGAAGCTACCAGTTTAATAATATTTTTAAAGATGGCGTAGCCGGTGATGTAAAATTGGTACAGGTTGGATTAAATTTCAGCGGCCTCTAACCAGGTTTAAATAAACTCGTTAAAGATCCCTTGTTTTTGCAGGGGATTTTTGTTTGCCGCGACTTTGTAAAACCTTAACTTTGCGCCTCACTCCACAACATGAGCGACGAAATAAAACACGAATGCGGCCTTGCTTTCATTCGTCTTCGAAAGCCTTTCAGTTATTATCAGCAGCAATATGGTACCGTAATGTATGGCTTGAATAAGCTTTACCTGCTTATGGAAAAGCAGCATAACCGTGGCCAGGATGGAGCAGGCATTGCCGCAGTAAAATTAAATACCGAACCCGGCTATCCCTTTATGCACCGTTTACGCAGTGGTGCCAACCAACCCATTGCCGATCTATTTGCGCAAATAGGAAAAGAATATAATGAAGTAGAAAAATACCAGCCCGATATTAAAAATCACCCTGGTTTAATGAAGGGCCATCTCAATTTTTTAGGAGAGGTTTTATTGGGGCATTTACGATACGGAACACAGGGGAAAAACAATGCAGAGTTTTGCCATCCTTTTATAAAACGACACACCATTCCCTCACGAAACCTGGCATTGGCAGGTAATTTTAATCTTGTAAATACCGAAGAACTTTTTGCATTGGTAAATATTGATCCGGGAGAGTTTCAGCGGCAAAGCGACCTTGCAGCGATGATGGAAGTTTTGTATCATTTTGTGGTAAAAGCAGATGAAGCTTTTCCGGGAGAAATGGATATTGTAAAGGTTTTAAAAAAAGCTGTTCCCCTATTTGACGGCGGCTTTACATTTAGCGGCATGCTGGGCAATGGTGATGCTTTTGTGATGAGGGATGCCCATGGAATACGTCCTGCTTATTATTATATAAATGGTGATGTAGTTGTGGCAGCCAGTGAAAGAGCTGCTATCCGAACTGCTTTTCATTTAGAAGAGAACGAAGTACAGGAACTGGTGCCCGGAACTGCATTGATCGTAAAAGCCGACGGGAGCTACACATTGGAAAAGATTGTAGAAGCCCAAGAAAGAAAAGCGTGCAGTTTTGAACGCATTTATTTCAGTCGCGGAAGTGATGAAAAAATTTACCGGGAAAGGATCAAACTGGGTAATCTTTTAAGCGACCGGGTTTTACAAGCCATTGACTACGACCTGAAAAATACCATTTTCTCTTTTATTCCCAATACAGCAGAAACTGCTTTTTATGGTTTAATCAAGGGGGCAGAAGATTACCTGAATAAAATAAAGATAGAACGCATTTTAAGCTGGGGAAAAGACTACGATTCAGAGAAGTTGTCAGAAATGATCAACAGGAGAATCCGCATTGAAAAAATTGCCATTAAGGATGTTAAGCTGCGTACTTTTATTACAGAAGACAGTAGCCGTAATGAAATGGTGCAACACGTGTACGACATAACCTACGGCACCGTAAGAAAGGGCATTGATACGCTGGTGGTGATCGACGACAGTATTGTTCGGGGCACTACTTTAAAAGAGAGTATCATCCGTATGTTATCGAGGTTGGAGCCTAAAAAGATCATCGTGGTTTCATCGGCTCCACAAATACGTTACCCTGATTGTTATGGAATTGACATGAGCAAAATGGGCGACTTCATTGCTTTCAGGGCCGCTGTTGAATTAATGACCGATACGGGCCAGCAGCATATTTTAGACCAGATGCTTGATAAGTGTAAGGAACTGCAGCGCAACAACCAGTTGCACACCGAAAATATTGTGCAGCAACTTTACAAAACCTTTACCCCGGAAGACATCTCTGATAAAATTGCACAACTGATAACTGCTTCTGATATTAAAATCCCTGTGAGTGTAATTTATCAAACCATTGAATCGTTGCATGAAGCATGCCCTACCAATTTAGGCGACTGGTATTTTACCGGGAAGTATCCTACGCCCGGCGGCAACCGTGTTTGCAACAAAGCGTTTATGAATTACATGGAAGGAAAAAATGTAAGAGGTTATTAAGTTTTTTGTTTGTGGTTATGAGTTTTGTGTTAAAAAAGTCTTAGTATTTAAAACTCTTTTTCAATTCATTATTTAAAGATCTCGTTCAACAAGCCTGCTAAATGAACCCCTCCTTTTAACAACTGCTGATTTACCCGAGTTATGAATTTGAAATTATACTGGTAGCTTAATCTGTCATTTGGTTTTATGTCTCCGTAAATTTTTTCCGCTATTTGGTATGATTGCCAGATCCAGTCACTTAGCGGCTCAGCCTGCCATTGTTTCCTTTGATCTTTGGTTGTAAAATTAATAGCTGTTGCATACTCGGTGTAACTCAATTCCTGTAAGTCGATTAGTTTTTCATCCCAAACCTGGTGCAGGTTTACTGAATCTTTAAACCAGGTTACCCTGATCCTGTTTCCGCCAAGGTCTTCAAACCTACCTGTATGCAGCGGCTGATGAATATCGCCCACAATGTGTATCAACAACCTTAAATACAAAACCTTCTTGTCCTTTTCCAGTTCTTTGTTCTTAAGCTCTGCAGTTAACCAGTTTATTTTTGTGTAAGCATCGGTAACCGTATCGGTAGCCAGGTAATTTTTTAATGCTGTTTCGCTGAGCCCCGCTTTTAAATTAATATAATGCCAGTTGTTGAGGTATGAGTAGGCGGGATCCGATTTAATAAAATCCGGCCAGTTGCTGGCCATTGCAATGGATTCGTTACCCAATATTTTAAAAATCTCTTTTTTTGCTGTTCTGGTAAGATATGTATCAGCGATCTGGCCAACAATACGATGACCCAAAGCACCCCATGCCATACTGCAAAAGGGCAGGTACAAAAACAAAGCAAGCATGCCCAGTTTTTTTATTTTGTTCTTCATCATAAAAATATTTGTTCTCAAAACTAACTAAATGTTCATGATTATATTCAGATGCTCATGAAGTTTTCTTTAATTCTCCATTACTTCAAATAACAATATCTGCGCTTTTTCAAGCATGTTAAAATTATTGTCAGCAATAAAAAGCAGGGTCTTGTGGCCATTTGGCAAAACAGGGCCAAATGTTACCCCTTCAATATTGTCAGTATAAATACCAAGCTTATCCATATTTAAAAGCAAGGTTTTTTTTGCAGGCGTAAAAGACGGGTTGTCTTTTAGTGGTGCGGTACTAATATCAGTTGCATTGCTTAGATCGGCAATAAATACTTTGATCGTGCATGCAATTCTTCCTGTTGAAAAGGACCGTTCGATAGCCAGCAATTTATCATTCCCCAGGCTAAGAATATCGGGAACACCGTTTATTTTAAATTCCGATTCGGGTTTAGCAGCATAGGCAACGGGCTCTAATTTATAAGCATACTGAGCTACGCAATTTTTACCGGCTACATCAAATTTTAGGATCCTTATAAAAGCATTATTCTCTACAACATCTGCACGGGGGCCATCTTCATACAATGGCTCTTCAACACTTACATACAATGTTTTGTAATTATTTGCAAAGCTCATTCCTTCAAGCACACCATTTCGCCGGGGCCCGCTTTCCGTTGCTTTCATTTTTAAAGCGGGTGGTAATGCAAAGCTGTCAACATACTTTCCTTTGGGATGAATCATCAAAATTGAAGGATCGGTCAGGACGGTATCATTTGCCCTTACAATTCTTTCGCCTTCGCTGCTCCAAACTAAATACTTGTTTTTTGGATTGAACCTGATCGCTTCGGGGTCGGGTGTCTTAAACCGGTTCTCTTTGCTATCCGGATAAAACCCTCCTCCGGGTTGAAGCATATAATTTACGTCGGTAAAAACCACACTGTCGATGCCTTTTGATGTGATAAATATGTTGGCCGTGTAAAAACGGGCCGGATTTTTTTCACTTCGGTCGTCGCTTACCAGGTAGTACAAATCACTTTTTGAATCGTAGTCAATACCTGACAAACCGCCAACCGTGGTATTTTTATATTTCAGGTTAAATGGTATGTTATAAGTATCCAGGTATTTAATACTGTTGATATTGGCCTCTACCTGGGAAATGTTTTTAATTGACGAACATGAGCACGAAAAAAATATTACAGCAATAAAAATTAATGGCCGTAAAGAAAAGTAATGCATACACCTGTTTGCATGTAAAATATGAAAAGTTTAGAGTTATAATTCTGCTTTTGCCGAAACTTTTTTATATTTAATAACTTGTGCTGGTTATATTGTTGAATTGGCAAAGCTGATCATCTAAAAACAAGCGTTTGAAACAACTTTTTATTATACGCCACGCCAAGAGTGATCAAAGTTTTTTTGGCAACGATTTTGAACGTCCGCTTAATGAAAGAGGAAGATTAGATGCACCGGTTATGGCAAAAAGGTTGCTGGATAAAAAGTATATATTAGACGGGTTGGTTTCCAGTCCTGCTGTACGGGCAAAAAAAACTGCTGAAGCATTTGCAGCATCATTAAAAATACCCTCTGCTGAGATCATTTTTGTTTCCGCCTTATATCATGCTGCTCCCGAGGTTTTTTACGAAGTGGTTGCCGGGTTGCCGGATGAATTGAGCATGGTTGGCATTTTTTCTCATAATCCGGGTATTTCTTACTTTGTAAACAGCCTCACCGAAATCAAGGTTGACAACATGCCCACCTGTTCAATTTTCGCCGTGTCGTCAGATATAATATCCTGGGCCGGTTTCAACAAAGCGAAAAAGGATTTCTTGTTTTTTGATTACCCGAAAAGGGCACTTTAGCATTGCCGGAAGCAATAAAAAATTATTAGCACAACCAAAGGTTTGTTTTTCTCGTTAATATTTGTCTCACATCAACCGAAGAGTATATAGAATTTGTTTGCTATTTCAAATTAGTTATTATGAAACTTCTCTTTTTATTTAGCTCCCTTTTTATTTCATTTGGCAGTTTTTGCCAAAAAGGGGATTATTTGATTAAAAATAATGGTGATACTATTTGGGGAGATATCAAATTAAAGAATAAGATATTTTATGTTACCGGAGCGTCTGCATCAGTGATCAAGGCGAATGATGTTTCCAGTATAAAAAGTAGAAATTACCGGGGAAATATCGTTGTTCCGGTTATTTTGTTAAAGTACACCGATAACCTCTCTGAACTTGAATTGGATTTTATTGAAAAAGAAGCCACTGATACTGTACTTATTCTTGATGAAATATATGCCAGTCCCAAAATAAATTTATACTATGTAACTGATGATTACAAAGTTCCTTTTTATTTCTATAAAACGCCTTCTGATGCCAAGCCAATACAACTGGTAATACACTATTACCTGCAAGGTGGACTTTCTAATTACATAGATAACCGGTCAAGGTACCGTGGCGAAAAATCGAGAATATATATATCTGAAGACAAAGGTTATGTAAACCAACTATATGCCATTATGGGTGGTTGTAAAAAAATTACTCAACCTGTGTGGGATCTGCTTTCATATCGTGATTACAGTCTAAAGCAGATCGCAAAAATATACAACAGGTGTAATTAACCAGCTTGTCTGTGAATGTCTTTAGCCGTGTTTGTCCTAAATAATCAATCATTCTTAATTTGTTTGTTCGCCAGGTAAACCCCACTGAAAATAAGTATTGCGGCTAAAATTTTATACATAGCTAATTGTTCATGTAAAAATAACATAGCGATTAATGCGGCAAAAACCGGTTGTGTATAAATATAAAATCCGGCAACAGAAGAGCCCAGTATTTTAATACCGTACAAATTAAATAGATAAGCCAGGAACGTACCCGTAATAACAATAAGCCCCATGCTTGTAAAATCTACTGCTTCATATTTCTCCCATGGTATTTCGGTAAACTCTACCCAACCAAAAGGAAGCACTAAAACCAGGCCTATGGTAAAAACCCACCTTAAAACTACCACTGCATTATATTTAACCATTAACGGCTTAACCAAAATAAAATAGATGGTATAGGATATAGCGTTGATGATGATAAAAAGGTCTCCCAACAAAACATTATCACCATTGCCTGAATTATCGTTTGCTAAGATCAAGACCAATGCGCCCAAAATACCCAATGCCAAACCGGATACTTTTAAGAACCCGAGTCGTTCCTTTAATACCCAGGCAGCAATAAATACGATCAGGATTGGCGTAATAAGCAACAAAAGAGCGGCATGGATAGGATAGGTTAGCGAAAGCCCTTTAATAAAAAATAATTGGTTAACAGCGATTCCCGATACTGCACACATAAAAAGGCGCATCCTATCTGACCTATCAATTTTAATGCTTACCGGTTTTAATAAATATAGCGCCCAAAATAACAGTACACTGACGCCAACTCTTACCACGTTCAACCCGAACGCCTGCACCAGGCTGTTATTGGTAAGATGCTTTACTGCAGAAAGATTAATGGCAAAGAAAAGATTTGTAAAAATCAATGCTATGTGCGCTATGCTTCTCTTGTTCAAAATATATTTTTTCAATGTAAAAATAAGTCAATAAAAAAGCCGTTGCGTTTTACACACAACAGCTTTATACTTACTAACCCATTAAGTAGTTTTTTAGTGGCCTTAAGCCGACTGCATTTCTTTAATTTTTTCCCTGATCTTGGCCTCAATCTCGTTGGCCATTTCCGGGTTGTCCAGCATGAGTTGCTTTACCGATTCACGTCCCTGGCCAAGTTTATCAGTATTATAACTGAACCAACTGCCACTTTTTTGTACAATCCCCAATTCCACACCCATATCAACAATTTCGCCCACTTTAGAAATTCCTTCACCATAAATAATATCAAATTCGGCCAGGCGAAAAGGAGGGGCCACTTTATTTTTTACCACTTTTACCTTCACGTGGTTACCAATTGCTTCTTCCCCGTCTTTTATCTGTGCCATACGGCGAATATCCAAACGCACTGAGGCGTAGAATTTTAAGGCATTGCCTCCTGTTGTAGTTTCGGGGTTGCCAAACATAACACCAATTTTTTCACGCAACTGGTTAATAAAAATGCAGCAGCTATTGGTTTTATTTATGGTAGCTGTTAATTTTCTTAATGCCTGGCTCATCAACCTGGCTTGTAAACCCATTTTGCTATCACCCATTTCGCCCTCTAGTTCGCTTTTAGGAACCAATGCTGCTACTGAATCTATTACCACCACATCCAATGCACCGGAAAGAATTAAGCGATCTGCAATTTCCAATGCCTGCTCGCCATAATCAGGCTGGGAGATCAATAAATTATCAATATCAACACCCAGCTTTTGTGCATATACACTATCAAAAGCATGCTCTGCATCAATGAATGCACACATGCCGCCTTTCTTTTGTGCTTCTGCAATTACATGTATTGCCAACGTTGTCTTTCCTGAACTTTCCGGACCGTAAATCTCAACAACCCGTCCTTTAGGTAAACCACCTATACCAAGCGCCATGTCAAGGCCAATGGAACCTGTTGAAATAACTTCCTGTTCCACCACACCTTTATCACTCATCATCATTACCGACCCCTTGCAAAAATCTTTATCGATCTTGTCCATCGTTAATTTTAGCGCCTTAAATTTTTCTGTTCTTTCTAAATTTTCTGTCTTGCTCATTGTCTGAATTTTTTAGTTGATGTATCTGGTTTTGCGTTGTAAATGTAAATTCGGAACCAAAGATAAAGGTTTAATTTTATTAACACTAATTATTTTAGTATTTTTTTTGATAATTTTTTTAGTCAGCGAAGGAGGCTTAAAAAAGACCCATCCCGAGGAATCGGGACGGGGATGTGTTCAAGCATGAGAAAAATCCACAAAGGAAAAATTCCCTTGTTCTCAAAATGGTTCGGTCTTAAAAACGGGCCTAATAATTTGCATGATTTTCAGAAAGCCTTGTGTTTGGAAATATATAAACAAAGAGAAGATAGTTTTTTGGAATAAAAAATACCTCAAAGTGGTAATAAAATGGGATAAAATACGCTTTTGGGGCCTATATATATCTGAAAAATATAATGTTTGGTTAAAAGTTTTACAAGAATTATACTTCTTTTAAAATTTGTTGGAAACATTTAACCGTTCATTCCTTTCAGTCTTTTTAGCATAAAATTCTTTCCGTTGTTATAAAAAATATCATCCAGTAACATATCAATATTAAGGGTATGAAATCCATTATTGTTTAATCCGTCTGCCAGCTCTTCCCGCATGTCATCTTTAAGCCGCTGTAAACCATTTGCATTTTTACAGCAATCAATCGCATTTATCAGCCCGTCAAAATCGGTACCGATACAGATCTGTTTTGCAGCGTTATTTATGCCAATGAATGAGTGCTGACTGGCCACCCATAAGATATGCAGGATGTTATTGATGAGGAATTTGCGATGCAGATCAGGATACACAGATTGGTCAAGACCGTCCAGATCCTGACTGGACCATACATTGGTATCATCCGGCCATACATTTAAGTTTTCGGGTGTAGGTCCAAAAAAGAATGCAGCTTCCTGGTGGCTGATATATTCTACATCGTGGGGTACTATTAAACCTGTTTGTCCACTATCATCCCCAAAACCCAAAATGCGCTGATCGAACGAAAGGCCAATAATGCCTCCAGATAAAAAGATTTGCTCGATATCCTCATCATATAAATTAATGCTGCTGCAATTGTGATAAACATCACCGTAAAACCTGCTCTTTGGTTTTAGATGAACGAGTTCATACACAGAGCCTTTATCCCCGGGAATGCTTAAAATATACTTTACCCGATCTATGATGGGTAAACCGGTGGTACCTGCATGCGTGCAAATCAAAGGCTGCACATAGGTAGGTTCCGGATCCGGCAGTTTAAACATTCGATATAAATCCAGCCGTGCTTTCAGGCTCATATGTTTGATATCTACAAGAATTTTTTTACTCACCAGTAATTTTATTACTTCGTTGCCCCATGTTGTAATTCCGTGCCCGGTTGGATAAAAAAATGCCGGATTAAAAAGTTGAATACCATAGGCATGATTGCAAAACTGGTTCTGTTGCATATGACAAATATTCATGGACATCACCGTATTGTCTGCAGTAAAAGCATTTAAGTTTTTAGTGAATTTTTCTTTCGCATCTAGCGCAAACGGGTCATCAAAAAAGCAATGTAAGCCTTCTACAATAACAACACCAAACACCGTATTGTGCTCTCCTTCATCAAAGTCGGATGCCTTTTTTACAATTTTAAATGTAGCGCCAGGTATAGGCGAAACAGAAGCTGTGAGCCACCTCAATTCTTCATTAATTAACTCAAAAGAATGAACACCGGTTGCCAGAACCGTCAACTGTGTTTTATCAATAAGATTTATTTTGCCCTTATTCACAATACCTTTTTCGGATAGCACCCTGCCGATCTTTTGCTCAGGCGCATGTAATATCAAGCCAATTAGCCTTACATCGTTTTGAAACAACTGAGTAAGGTTTGATTGAGAGTTGAGCACTTCGTTAAACAGGCTGTTAATTCTTATTGTCCAGCCTTTTGAAATGGCAAGTTTGGCTTTTATATCATCCCAGGGCGATGGCTTTGTAGCTGGCTTAGAAAACTGCGGCTTTAAGCCCGGGTGGCAGTGAAAATCGAAGAACGGCATAACGATAAATTTAATTGATATTAAATCTACTCATTATGTTTTAAAAAAATACAATAAAAAAAAGCCTTCGATATGGAAGGCTATTTTTCTGAGGGGGTTACAGTTTCAAATAGGGTAAGACAAGGCAAATTAAAGTGCAACTTGTTTTTCTTCTATCAATTTACGAAGGGTTAATAGAGCATATCGCATACGCCCCAATGCAGTATTTACGCTGCAATCCAGAATACCTGAGATCTCTCTGAATTTCAGATCGGCAAAATGCCTCAGGATTATGATCTCCCGCTGTTCTTCCGGAAGCAGGCATACCAGCTTCATAAGTTTTTCATTGCTTTGTAATTTTACAATTTTATCCTCTGCGCTGGGTTCTGCAAAGTTGAGCACATCAAAAATATCTGCGCCTTCACTTGTACGAATAACAGGTTTGGCTTTTATTTTCCTGAAATGGTCAACACACAGGTTGTGAGCTATACGTATTGCCCATTGCACAAACTTATTTTCTTCTTTATATTTTCCAGCCCTGAATGTTTCAATTATTTTAATAAACGTATCCTGAAAAATATCTTCAGCAAGGTATTTGTCTTTTACCAGGATATATATGGATGAGTAAAGACGCATTTTGTGGCGGTTTACCAACACTTCCATAGCATAGGCGTTTCCTCCGTTATATAAAGCAATCAGTTGATCGTCGGATAGGGCAATAAGGCTTTTCATAAGGGTTGTTTGGTTAGGTTATTGGATAAAGAATACACAAATGTCTGCCTTAGCCTATAAATAAATTGTAGTTGGGTTACTGGAACCCCTGTCGTTTTTTTTCTAATAAATAATAGGCTGTATTATCAGTTGAGCGCCACTTCTTTTTCTATCATCATTTTGCGCAGGTTGTTCAATGCCAGTTTCATACAGTCAAGCGCCATGCCCAGGCTACATTTCATAGTTTGGGCAATTTCAGAAAAGCTCAATCCGCCATAATGATTCAGCAGCATAACTTCCCGTTGAGTATCAGGCAGCAAATGGATCATACTTTTAATTTTTCCATGGCTTTCGTGGTAGTTTGTACCGGGCATCGCTGCCGGCAACGGAAAATCGATCTTTGCTGAGGGAGCAGTTAAAACCATGGCCAGGCTACTGTTTTTCTGGTGCTCTATACAAAGCTGTTGTGCAATACGGGTGGCGCCCTGTAAAAAGTTTCCTTCTTCAGCAGATTTTCCGGCAATCATGTTATTAATAAGGCAGATAAAAACATCCTGGAAAATTTCTTCAGCGGCATATTTGTCCTGCACTATATTATAAATGGAACGATAAACCCTGTCTTTATAAAGTTCTACAAGGGTGGACATGGCATTGGGGTCGCCATTTAGATAAAACTGGATAAGTGTTTCATCGGGCATGGTTTGGGATTGATTCATAGGATTGTTTTATAATGGTTTGGATATGGATAGTGCTAACGTATAAAGGTTAGACTAATAAACAACGAAATTGGAGTTAGATTATTTCATTTCTTATAACAAATATTCTATCCACAAATTCTGCCGTACAGAAAGCCTGTACAAATTCTATTAGCCACCTTCCGTACCTTCGCCCCATGAAGTATTTAGACGAATTGAATGAACCGCAGCGGGAGGCAGTAATGCATGTAAACGGACCAATCATGATCATTGCCGGAGCTGGCAGCGGCAAAACAAAAGTGCTGACTACAAGGATTACCCACTTGATGGCGGCACATAACATCGACAGCTTTAATATATTGGCACTCACTTTTACCAATAAGGCTGCAGCGGAGATGAAGGAAAGGGTTGAAAGGATCTTGGGCAATATGGAAGCCCGAAATTTATACATCGGCACTTTTCACAGTGTTTTTGCCAGGATATTACGAGCAGAAGCTCCCCGCCTGGGCTATCCCTCAAACTTTACTATTTACGATACTGATGACGCCAGATCGGTTGTTAAAACCGTGATCAACGAATTGGCTTTAGATGATAAGCTGTATAAACCCAATGTGGTTTATAACCGTATCTCCTCTGCGAAAAATTCATTGATAGGAGCTGCTGAATATATAAACGACTGGGCACTGCAACAGGAAGATGCCCGTAGTAACCGACCGGGCATTGGGCAAATTTACGATGCCTATGTAAAGCGTTGTTTTAAGAATGGTGCAATGGATTTTGATGACCTGTTATTTAAAATGTACATCCTGCTTAAAAATTTTCCGGATGCTTTAAGCAAGTACCAGCGCAAGTTTAAATTTATTATGATTGATGAGTACCAGGATACCAATACCGCTCAATATGAAATAATAAAATTGCTGGGCGCCATGCATGAAAATGTTTGCGTGGTGGGCGATGATGCCCAAAGCATTTACAGCTTCCGGGGAGCGACAATAGAAAATATTTTACAGTTTCAAAAAGATTATGATGAAGTGAAAGTGGTAAAGCTGGAACAGAATTACCGCAGCACACAAAATATTTTACACGTTGCAAACGAGGTGATCGGGAATAATAAAGGGCAGATAGAAAAAAAATTATTTACCATTAATGCCGAAGGCGAAAAGATATCACTGGTACGCACCATGACGGATAATGACGAAGGTAAAATGGTAGCTGATACCATCCAGGAACAAAAACTCCGAAATCATTATTTCAATAAAGATTTTGCCATTCTGTACCGAACCAATGCACAGAGCCGCAGTTTTGAAGAAGCCCTGCGCCGTATGGGTATTGCATACCGCATTTATGGTGGTATGAGTTTTTATCAACGCAAGGAAGTAAAGGATTTTGTTGCATACCTGCGTTTGGTTGTTAACCCAAGGGATGAGGAAGCCTTAAAACGCATTATCAATTTCCCCGCCAGGGGTATTGGGAAAACAACGGTTGATAAAGCCGTGCTGTACGCCAATGAAAATAACCTGAGCATGTGGGATATTTTGTGCAATGCCGGCATGTATGGGTATAAAAGTGGGACGTTGGAAAGCATAGACAACTTTGTAACGATGATCAAAATGTTTCAAAGTGAACTAACAAAAAAAAATGCCTACGACCTGGCAGTAATTGTCGGTAAAAGCACCAACATTGTTAAAGAATTATTTAATGATAAAACAACCGAAGGCCTGGCCCGTTATGAAAACGTACAGGAACTATTGAACTCCATTAAAGAGTTTACCGAAACGCCCATGAATGAAGAAGATGGCGAAGTGGGAGATAAAAGCCTGGGTGCATATTTACAACAAATTGTTTTATTAACCGACGCAGATGGCGATGATAAAGAAAACCAGGATGTGGTAAAATTAATGACGATACATGCGGCCAAAGGTTTGGAGTTTCCGGTGGTGTTTGTTGGCGGACTGGAAGAAACGCTTTTTCCAAACGCTATGAGCATCAATACAAGGGAAGACCTTGAAGAAGAACGCCGTTTATTTTACGTGGCCATCACCCGTGCCAAACACAGGCTGTGGCTGAGTTATGCCAATGCCCGTTA
>JANOUJ010000564.1:0-19327 GCA_031416815.1 Chitinophagaceae bacterium | reverse complement strand
TTTTTATTTTGTTGTTTAAATAATCAATCCCTTCGGCATACCAAACATACGTGGCAGTTTCTTGTTTTTTTCCTCCGAAAGTAACATCCCAGGCGGCATCGTTTCCGCTTCCGGAATATAACATTTGCCCCCAACGGTTGTATACCATAAAAACATCCAGCGATTTCATACCAATGAGAATGGGTTTAAATACATCGTTGTTAAAATCGCCATTAGGCGTAAAGGCATTAGGAACCAGCAGGTCGGGTTTAATTTTAAACACACGTACCCGTATGCTGTCAAGATCAAAACAACCTGCATTGTTACTAACCCTTACCACGTATTGAATATCATTTCTGGGCAGGGCTATAGGATTACTGATGTTTGGATTATTTAGCCATGTGGTTGGTGTCCAGGAATAATTAATGCTGCCGGTTGCATTTAGTTGCAGCGGTTGGTCCAGTACTACCGATGTATCCCTTGGCCCGGCATTGGCTTTTATTTTTGCTACAAAAAGAAAAACTGTATCCTTTACCGGCTTGGGGCAGCCTAACACATCCCGTACGGTAACAATGTACCGCACATTATCTGTGGGCTTTATTGATTGCGGATTGGGAATATTGGTGGCCGTTAAAAAAGCGGCTGGGCTCCAACTATAAATACTGCCACCGGATGCATTCAGCTGTGCCGAACTACCCAGGCAAATGGTATTATCGGGCCCGGCATTGGCAGCGGGGTAAGGTATGGGTGTTACTGTAATATCATCTTCGGCAATACACTTACCAATATTGCCCACCACATGGTAGGTGGTTGTTACCAACGGTCTTGCCGTTGGGTTTTTTAAAGTGGGATCATTTAAAGAATTATTTGCGGGGGTTTCTGTCCACAACCAATGCAAGGCATCGCTGGTGAGTTGTAACACAACCGGGTCCGTTCGGCAAATGCTGGTATCTGGCCCGCCAAACTGCGTGACAAAACTTTTTACATTCACTTTTATAGAATCAGTTGCCGTGCAGCCAAAAGCATCTGCCATGGTTAAGTAATAGGTGGTGGTTACATCAGGGCTCACCAATGGATTTTGTGCATTTACATTATCGATCATATAATTGGGGCTCCATGTAAATGTACCAGTACCCGTTGCATTTAATTGAAGGGTATCAATAATACATATCAATGTGTCTTTTGGAAAAACAGATAAAGGTGGCTGATCGAGAATATTAATTGGTTTACGAATTGTATCATAACATCCTTTGCTGCTGAAAACAACCAGGGTTACATTATAAGTACCGGTTGCATTGTAAATATGTGTTGGATTCTTCAGAGTAGACGTATTGGTTGTTGATGTTGGGTCACCAAAATTCCACTCCCACTTATCGGGCATACCGTAGGTGGCGGTGGTAAGATCATTAAACTGAACAGGAACGTTTTGACATTGGCCAAGCATTTCAAAATTTGGAAAGAAGCCCGGAAATACTTTCACCGGTGCTGTTGTAGAATCGGAACAAGGCAAGCCACGGTTTACAACGAGTTTTAAAATATAAATACCTGTGTCGGCATAAGTATGGGTTGGCTCCGGCTGTGTGGATGTACCGCCATCTCCAAATTCCCAGTTATATGTCTGAATATTAGCATTAAACCTTTCATTTTTAAAATTTATAGTAAACCCATCACAACTTGTATATTCCGGCCTCAGTTCAGCATCCGTGAATGAGCAGTTCGTTACTTCAATATGCAGGGATTTTCGTACCTCTGAAATTTTAATATTGGTGCCTCTTTTATATTCACTAACCAGTGCTGTTATTACATAAATGCCCGATGCAGGGCCTATGCCTGTTACAATGCCCGTTTGAGGATTAATGGTTACCCCGCTACCCAAAGGGGAAGTTCCGGAAAAACCAGATGAGTAAGGAACCGAGGCATAGGGTGGATTGGAAGCGCTGGGTGGAGCAGGATTGGTATTGTTTGCTCCCGAATAGGCCGATGTAAAACTATAAACCAGTGAATCGTTGTTTAAATCAAGTGCGCTAAAATCAAAAGTAAAGCTATTGCCTTCACAAATGATGGCAGTATCATTTTGAGAAAATTGAGCACTGGAATTGGTTGCTGCCCCGGCAACGGCTGTTCCGGGTATTTTTACAGTCCATGTTTCTCCTACACTGTTTGAAGGCGATTGTATATTTTGGATACCGGTAATTCTGCAACATCTTTGGTATGCAATGGTGTAACCATTGGCAGTTATTGGCAGATCAATAATAGTTTGATAGGTAATGATCTTGTAGCAGATGGTTGGTATTTGTTCCATACACGGATGACAAGCCTGTGTATTGCAGTTTTGTATATTAGGATCGTCGCTATAAGTCACCGGCCTATCAAACAGGCTCTGGTTAGTTGCACCATCAAAAAATGAAAAATTAATTGTCTGGTTAAATTGCCCTGCACTTAATGTACAAATGGTATATAGTTTCAGGGTAACCCTGTATTTGAGTGTATTTGCCGCACTGCCAACTCCCAGGTATTCATAGTACATCCATCCACCCTTTGTGTGATTTGCAAAAGAAGCAGAACCTAAAAAGGAAAACAGCAATACGAACAGGACTTTCTTCATACGGTTATTTAAGGCAACTTTAAGACATAAAAATACTGAAAAACGCTGCCTTTCAATACCTATTGTGATAAAAGGATTTATCTCAGTTGCAAAAGCGCCTGATTTACTTTATCATCTTCTTCCAGCATGCCCATGTGGGCACTATTTCGTAAAATATCTATGTAAGAAATATCGGGAAGATAACATTGCTGCATGTTTTGCTCAAAAGGTACTTGTTAAAGGACGAAGGACAGATTATTAACTTGCCAATTCTTTTTGTAATTTTACTTTATGCCGGTAATTTCAATGTTTTATGGTTTAATTATAGCTATGTATTATTTGGATACAAAGCAACACAAATTACCTCATATTCATGTAAGATACGGTGAAAGGGAAGCTGTTTATCAAATACCGGATGGAGAATTGTTGGAAGGCAGCATGCCTGGTAACAAAGAAAAACTTATAAAGGCCTGGATTGAAATTCATAAAGAAGATTTAATGGCTAATTGGGATTTGGCCATTACCGGAAATACGGTTTTTAAAATTGATCCTTTAAAATGATTTTTTATGAACCCAAGAGTGAATGAAGTAAAGTATAAGCATCCTTACAAATTAATCATTACGTTTAATAATGGCGAATTAAAGGAATTTGATTTTGTAAATTATTTGAACTACCCGGTATACGAAAAGCTAAAGAACCCTGTTTTCTGCGGTACTGTAAAAGTACTTTTAGGTACTGCAGTCTGGGATGATGATATAGATTTTGCGCCTGATACTTTATATCTCGAAAGTAAACCTGTTTTAGAACCTGCAACATAATTTATTTTAAAATCTGAAACAACGCTTCATTCAATTTATCTGTCTCTTCCAGCATACCCATGTGGGCGCTGTTGCGTAAAATATGGATGTAAGAAATAGAGGGTAAGTAACATTGCTGCATGCTTTGCTCAAAAGGCACTGCTTTGTCATGTTCGCCAATAATAAACAAGATAGGTTTGCTGAAATTTTTTAAAACATGGGTCCTGTCGGGCCGGTTAATCATGGCATGGTAATAAGCGACAATGGCTTCATCTGTAAAGCTTTTACTTTTTTCGATCTGCCCCTCTACAATCTCCTGGTTATTTGCTGCCCAGGTTTCGGTAAACAGATCGGTGATCACCGCTTTTAAAAATTCATAGGCGCCGTTCTTTTTTATAAATTCAATTGATTTTAAGCGGTTGGCTTTTTTTTCTTCGCTGTCGGCAAAGGCAGATGAATGAACCAGTGCAAGGGAAGATAACATTTCGGGATATTTTTCGGCGAATGCCAGGCTTATGTAGCCGCCCATGCTGTGACCAACTAAAACCCCCTCCGCCTCCGCCGCGGCGGAGGAACTTTGCAGCTCAAAATTTAAAATCTCTTTTATTACTTCGGCCATGCCTTCAATGCTCATGTCGTTTATTAATTCTGATTTTCCGGTACCGGGAAGATCGGGAATGATAAGGAAGAAATAATTTTTTAGAAATTCAATTTGACTTTTCCATATGTCCCCATCTTCGGCAAAGCCGTGTATTAAAACAACAGGCTTGCCTGCACCAATGGTGCGGTAGAAGATTTTGGAGAATTGATATGTGAAGGTTTTTAATTCCATTGTCTTTTCTGTGCTTCTGTGGCAAACTCATGGTCAGACGTGGGCGTCAGACCATGGCCAATAATTTTTTCATACTCCTGTAAATCAACAGCAATACAATTGGTATTAATGCATGGTTCATTTGCTGTGGTAAAAAGAACCAGCTTATTAAAACAGCCAGCAGGGCGACTGCAGTAAACTTAAAATATTTTTTTACCCAGGCTTGCCGGCTGTTAACAAAAAAGGCCATGATGGTATGTGTTGGCCACGCCCAGATTATGTTGTAATTATTTTTTGTCATGCTGTGCTCTGTTCCAAACCACATGAAAAGGATAATGAAGCCGAGTAATCCGGTAATGAAGAAGAATAGCCCATCAAAGCCCTGCAAAAAAGCCTGTGCGAATTTGTTTTTTGTATAACCCAGTAAAACAATAAAAATTGCCAGTAGCGAAAAAACAACAAAGGGTGTGAAGAAAGATCCTTTTACATTTTTATTAGTAATGGGGTAAAGATTTTGCGATGATACAACCATCGGGTAACTGCTGCTGTCAAGGCTTTTCATCAGGTTGTCGGGCAGGAACTGCATCTGTTCGGCCGTCATCACTCCATCGGTAGGCTTGCCCATTAAAATATCAATGCCCAACTTGCTCCAGTTTTTATGGTTGTAATCAAGGTACGCATGAATGGCCTGCCTGAACCTGCTGCCAACAGGCATTACCGGAAACCGGCAAAATGCAGAATCACGTTCTTTTTTTAAAATATCACGCAACCGGGTGGTGCAGTTATCAAAAAAGAAATCATATTTATAGTATTTGTTTTCTTCCTTTAAATTTTCGTTTAAAAAGCGCTGAATGGTTATTTTTTCTGCTGCCGTTAAAAGTAAAACCTGTTCGGTAATGCCACGATTGGTTGACTGGTAAAGGTCTTTAAAGTCACCAAAGTATTCGGCAGAAACGTAGTATAATAATTTGCCCTTCACAAACTTTAAATAAAACCCGTCGTCATCAAAATTAAAAGTGCCGTAGTTGTAAACTACATCCCGCCAGTTATCATTAAAAGCTTTGCTGCTGTCAATTACACGGTATGCGCTGTGCCCGAAAGTTGAATACAATTCTTCGCCGGGTGTGCAGGTGAGGAGAGAGATACGGAGGTGGGAGGAATCCTGCGCTTTTGCTGAGTTAAAAAGTAAAAAGTAAAAAGTAAAAAGTAAAAATATATTAAGTAATATTTTTTTCATTGTTGCTTGTTGACCTCACCCCAACCCCTCTCCAAGGGAGAGGGAACTGGAATTGGCAGGTTTTAATTTCAGAAAATTCAATAAAAGCCGAATATAGATATAATGTACAAGAGTGCGACGCCAATGAAACCAAATAGTAATTCCAATGCCGGGCGAAAAAAAATCTTGCAACAATAAATTTAAGAACTGTTAGCTATAACTAAAAACTGTTGCCCTAAGTTCCCCCTTTAGGGGGCGGAGGGGGCGCTATCTTACCTGCTATAATTCGGCGCCTCCCTGGTGATCTCAATATCATGTGCATGGCTTTCACGCATGCCGGCATTGCTGATCTTTACAAAGGTGGCTTTCTGTAACTCATTTATATTTTTTGCTCCACAATAGCCCATGCCTGCCCGTAAGCCTCCGGTAAACTGGTGCACTACCTCCCGCAAACTTCCTTTAAATGCAACACGTCCTTCAATGCCTTCGGGTACAAATTTTTTAATATCGTCTTCCACATCCTGAAAATAGCGATCGCTGCTGCCCTGTGCCATGGCACCCAATGAGCCCATGCCACGGTACTGCTTGAATTTTCTGCCTTCGTAAATAATGGTTTCGCCGGGGCTCTCTTCGGTGCCTGCAAAAACATTCCCCATCATTACACAACTGGCACCCGCAGCAAGTGCTTTTACCATATCGCCGGTATATCGTATACCACCATCGCTGATGATACCAACATTTTTATTTTTTAATGCAGCAGCAGCTTCCATTACGGCAGTAATTTGCGGTACTCCTGTACCGGCAACGATCCTGGTTGTGCAAATAGAACCTGGTCCTATGCCCACTTTTACTGCATCGGCACCGGCATCTGCCAGGGCTTTTGCGCCGGCACCGGTACCAACATTACCGGCAATTACCTGTATGTGTTTAAAATTCTTTTTGATGTTCTTCAATGCATCAATAACGCCCTTGGTATGGCCATGAGCGCTGTCTAAACAAATTACATCAACAGCAACCTGGTTGAGGGCTTCCACACGTTGCATGATATCGCCGGTGATGCCAACACCTGCACCAACCAATAACCTGCCGAATGAATCCTTTACAGCATGCGGATGTGATTTTAATTTTAAAATATCACTGAAAGTGATAAGTCCTATCAGTTTTCCGGTTCTGTTAACCACCGGTA
Organism: Chitinophagaceae bacterium; assembly: GCA_031416815.1. Taxonomy (GTDB): domain Bacteria; phylum Bacteroidota; class Bacteroidia; order Chitinophagales; family Chitinophagaceae; genus Ferruginibacter. The sequence continues at coordinate 12,753 of JANOUJ010000564.1, read as the reverse complement.
ATTTTTCAATTTTATTTTTTTTGAAGATCTGCTCTGCTTTTTTAAGATCGGTTCCTTCTGGGGCAGTAATGAGGTTCTCTTTGGTCATGATACTGCTCACTTTGCCTTTGTAATTTGTTTCAAAACGCATATCGCGGTTGGTGAGTATGCCCACTAATTTATGCGCTGCATCCACTATCGGAATACCGCCGATCTTATTTTCTTTCATGATCCGTAAAGCTTCACCAATGGTAGCATCGGGGCTGAGTGTAACGGGGTCCATTATCAAACCATTCTCACTTCTTTTTACTTTGCGTACCTGGTCGGACTGCTGTTCAATACTCATGTTTTTATGTAAAATTCCCAGGCCACCTTCACGTGCCAGGGCAATGGCCAGCGATGCTTCTGTAACCGTATCCATTGCCGCACTTAGTAAGGGAACATGCAGTGTAATCGTTTTTGTAAGTTGTGTACTGATGTCAACGTCACGAGGTAAGATCTGTGAATAGGCCGGCACGAGTAAAACGTCATCGAACGTTAAGCCTTCAACATAAAATTTTGAGGATTTGCTTTTAGCTGCGGAATTATTTATTGTTGCCATAGGCAAAGATAAAGTGCAAAGTTGAAAGTGCAAAGTTGAAAGTTGGCTCAGGCTAATTTGTAAACTTTCCCGGGTAGCGATAATATCACATTTTGCATTTCGAGCATGAGCAAAGCTGTAGCCACAGCGCTGCTGCTGAGGCCACTTTTAAAATACAGCTCATCAATCTGAATGCTATCCCGTTGCTGAAGGATATCTACAACAATTCTTTCATCTGGCTCCAGTTCAATAAACAATTCTCTTTGTTTTTTTGCTGATGGTTTGGGTACCGGTTTCCAGTTCATCATTTCTAAAAAATCATCAGCAGCATTTATGAGCGCTGCCTTATTATTTTTGATAAGATAGTTGCAGCCTTCACTTTTTGAATCGTTGATACGACCCGGTATGGCAAACACATCTTTGTTATATCCATTACCCAGTTCGGCAGTAATGAGTGAGCCACCTTTTTTGCTGCTTTCTATTACAATTACAGCATCGCAAATGCCCGCCACAATGCGGTTGCGTTTGGGAAAATTCTGTTTGTCGGGCGTGGTATTGCTGATGAATTCAGTCAGCAACCCGCCCTGTTCTGTTACCTGTTTTGCCAACAATTTATTTTGTGACGGGTAGATCCTGTCGAGCCCATGTGCAAGCACAGCCACAGTTTGCAGGTTATTTTTTAAAGCCGCTTTATGTGCAATGGTATCAATGCCAAATGCAAGGCCGCTTACAACCAAAATATTTTCTGATCGCAGGTCTTCAATAAATTTTTCGCAAACGGTTCTGCCGTAATCAGAATTATTCCTGGTACCCACAACAGAAATTATTCTGGAAGTATTCAGATCGGCATTGCCACGATAGTAGAGCAAGGCCGGGCTATCATAACAATTTAATAATCGTTTGGGATAAGTATCAGCATTGATAAAAAGCGGTGTTATTTTATATTTTTCTATGAATTTTATTTCTTCTTCTGAGCTGCTGAAATCCGTAAAGTCTTTGATGGATTTTGCTCTTACTGTTCCGATGCCTTCTATATGATCCAGTTCTTTTTTCTTTGCTTTAAAAATAGATTGTGCATCACCATATAAATTTACCAGTGCCTTTGCATGTACATCACCTATGTTGGGAACAAGTGTTAAGGCAATCTGGTATAGCAGGTCATTGTGCATAGGGCAATGTTGATTGAAATGCACAACAATAATAAATAAAATATTTAATTACTAATAATGGAAAGTTCGGTTCTGCGGTTTAAGGCTTTGTTTTGTTCAGTTGCATTATTGGCAACAGGCCTGCTGGAGCCAAACCCTTTGTAAGTTAGGCGTTGGGCAGTAATTGATTTGCTGAGTAAATAGGCTACCACAGCTTTTGCCCGGTTTGTAGAAAGTAAGAGATTGTCTTTTTCCTGGCCAATATTATCGGTATGCCCGTCGAGTTGGATTTTTAAATTCGGATTGTCTTTTAATAAGTTTACCAATTTATCCAGTTCGGATTTTGATTCGTTCTGCAGATCAAATTTCCCTGTTTCAAAAAAGATATTCTTTAAAACAATGGTAGCACCTTTTTCAATGGGTTGTAACGGGATATTTACAATAAATGCAGAATCAGTGACATTTTTAAGCAGTGAAAAATTATCTGAGTAAAATAAATAACCTTTGCGGTTTACGTTAAATGCATAGTCTTTACCGACTGGTAACGTAACCAAATAATTTCCATCTTCATCGGTTTGTATTTTGCTGATAAGGCTACCGGTTTTAACGTCCGTTAATTCAACTGCAGATGGTAGGCCCGCAGTTGTTTTCTTATCAAATACTTTTCCTTTTACCCACAGGGTTTTTAGCGGCCTTACATCTTCTCTTAATTGAAAAGAATAAATATCAAGACCACCTTTACTGTCTGCGCCATCGCTGGCGTAATAGGCCGTTTTGCCATCGGCAGCAACAATTAAAGAACCCTGGTCGTCAATCGTATTGACAGGATAGCCTAAATTTTCTGCAACGACCCAACTGCTGTCATTAACCTTTTTGCTGAAAAACAGATCCGTCATTCCATAACCGGGGTGGCCGTTGCTGTTAAAGTAAAGTGTTTCATTATCTGCATGCATAAAGGGACATCCTTCATCGCCACTTGTATTAACGGCTTCACCCAAATTTTCGGGGCGGCTCCACTTGCCTGTTGGTAATCGATGTGTTACCCAGATATCACGCCCACCAAAACCTCCGGCCCTGCTGCTCGAAAAATACAGATCTCTTTTATCAGGAGATAAAGATGGTGAAGATTCCCAAAAATCTGTATTCAACACCGGTCCTAAATTTTGCGGCTCACTCCAACCGTTATTTGTTTTTACGGAAAAATACAGGTCGCAACTACCTTCGCCTTCAGGATAATTGCAGCCCGTAAAGATCAGCAGTTGTCCATCCTGCGAAATGTTTTGTGCGCCTTCATTCAGGTTGGTATTTACCTTGCCGCCAAGTGGCTCCGCCTTACCCCATTTACCATCGATAAAATTACTTTCATAAAAGTCTTCATCACCAGCAATGCGGCGGTTAAAAATCATTTTATTTCCTTCAATGGTTAGGGAAGGAAAATATTCCAGGTCTTGTGTGTTGATGTTGCTGCCCAGGTTTATGGGCGTAAAAATGTAATCCTTTGAAGGATGTTTTTTTTCGTATTCCACAGCAAATGTATAAACTGATTTTCGATAGTTACCTGCCTTTATACTCTGTGGATTTAAAGTTGGGTTAGCTAAAAATGCATTCACAGCATTTAAGGCTTGTTGAAATTTGCCGGCCCCTGCTAAGGAAATAGAGTAAGGCAGTAAATAAGTCTTGGAATAAACAGGATCCATCTTCATTGCGGTTTCAAAATCTTCAACAGAAGCGGGATAATTTTTTAATTCTGCATATACATTTGACCTGGTTAAAAAAACATCAACAAATTTAGGGTCAAGTGCCAAAGCTTCGTTCAGGTGTTTAAGGGAGGAGGTAAAATTTCTTTCCCGGGCCTCTTCAATTGCCTGCCCGTAAATTCCGCCGGCTTTCGTATTTACTTTTTCGGGGTCGTACCATTGAGCGCTGGTAAGTAAAAAGGAAAAAGTAAAAAGTAAAAAGGAGAGAATTGTTTTATGAGTAAGATATTTTTTATGTAGCATTTGTATAAGTTCGCTGTACAAAGATAAAACGAATGAAAGTTTAATGTATGCTCTGTTCGGAATTATAACATTTCCTTTTACGGAACATTGATGTACTTGTGTATCTGCAGCGATAATTCCCATTGCGGGTTTTGCTTGATATACTCAATGATCATAGGGGTTACGATGGATGCCTTATCCCATTCCGGTTGCAGGTACAGTTTGCATTGAGGTGAAACCATTGCAGCATATTGCTCTGCCCATTCAAAATCAGATTTATTGAATACAATAATCTTCAATTCGTTTGCAAGTGATGTTATCCCAGGCAAGGGCGCTTTAAATTTTTTGGGAGAGAGGCAGATCCAGTTCCATGAGCCACTTAAAGGATGAGCACCAGATGTTTCGATATTGGTTTCAAACCCTTTTGATTGTAAAGCTGAGGTAAGTCCATTTAAATTGTGCATGAGGGGTTCGCCTCCGGTAATAACTACAAGGGCCCCCTCCCGGAACTGCGTTCTTTCCCTATCGGGAACCCCGGGAGGGGAGGAGTTTTTAAGCACAGCATCTAATATTTCATCAATGCTCATTTTAGGATGCCCATTTTCATCCCAGCTTTCTTTTACGTCACACCAAACGCAGCCCACATCGCATCCGCCCAGGCGTATAAAATAAGCGGCTCTGCCCTGGTGGTAGCCCTCGCCCTGGATGGTGTAAAAATGCTCCATTACAGGCAATGAAGATGTTTCTAAATTTTCAGATTGGATCATCTATTTAATGCTCTCCTTTATTTGTATTTGTTTTCACATGCAGTAAATGTATTCATCAGCAAAGCTGCAATAGTCATCAGCCCAACGCCACCGGGCACAGGCGTAATATAGCTGCATTTGGGAGCAACGTTTGCAAAATCTACATCGCCCTTTATGGCAAACCCTGTTTTTTTAGTTGCATCTGTAACCCTTGTTATTCCAACATCTATCACAACAGCATTTTCTTTTACCATGTCCGCTTTTAGAAACTCGGGTATACCTAAAGCTGCAACAATGATATCTGCCTGTAAGCAAATTTCCCTCAAATTTTTTGTACGGCTATGACAGACCGTTACGGTACAATTTCCGGGGTAAGCATTTCTGCTAAGCAGGATGCTGATGGGCCGCCCAACAATATTGCTCCGCCCTATTACCACGGCATGTTTTCCTGCAGTTTCAATTTTGTAATGTTTCAGCATCAGTAAGATACCGTAAGGAGTTGCCGGAATAAAAGTGGGTAATCCCTGTACCATTCTTCCAATACTCACCGGATGAAAACCATCAACATCTTTATCAGGATTTATCAGGTTAATTATCTTCTCTTCATCCATCTGTTTGGGTAATGGTAACTGAACTAAAATGCCATCCACATCTTCATCGGTATTTAATTGCTCAATGGCAGCAATTAATTTAGCTTCTTCAATATTTTCATCAAAGCGAATGAGACTACTTTTAAACCCAACTTCTTCACAATTTTTAACTTTACTGTGTACATAGGTCTCGCTGGCGCCGTTGTTGCCAACCAGTATGGCCGCCAGGTGGGGCGTTTTATTTCCCTTCTTTTTAAAAAGAATGGTTTTTTCTTTTATTTTTTCTTTTACATCCTGAGAGACAATTTTCCCATCTAAAATTTCCATGGCGCAAAAGTAAACAAGTATTTGCTTACAAATATTACCGAAAATTAGTATTTTAAAATACAGTTTATTATATTGTTCCTGATTTACCCAAACCCCGTAATAATATGAAAACTAAACTCCTATTATTACCTCTGTTTATTATACCACTAACACAACTTGCCGCTCAGTCGCTGCGCTATTCCCTTGCACAACCTTATATCAGCTTATCTGCTTACAGCAAGCAACAGCATGACCCGCTTTCTTTTACCGGAAACCAGGCAGCACTTGCTCAGACAAAACATGCTGGCATTGGTGTCTTTTGTGAGCGAAGGTTCATGCTAAAAGAAACAAGTGTGTACACATTGGCAACGGCAATACCAACTCGTTTGGGCAATGTTGGTGTTCAAATAAACTATGCAGGCTTTAAAAATTTTAGAGAGCAAAAAATCGGACTGGCCTATGCCCGCAAATTGGGAAAGCTGGTTGATGTAGGCGTACAGTTTAATTATTATGGTTATAGCATACCAGCTTACGGAAAAGCTTCGGCCATAAATTTTGAGATTGGTGCAATGCTTCACCTGACTGATAAATTAAATGCAGGCATACATGTTTACAATCCGGTTGGCGGTAAACTTGGCAAGACTTCGACTGCGCCCAGTGCAGACGAAGAGAAACTTGCCTCTGTTTATAAAGTTGGGTTGGGTTATGATGCATCGGATAAGTTTTTTATCAGTAGCGAGATCATTAAAGAAGAAGATAAGGCAGTTAATATTATTGCAGGATTACAATACCAGTTTGCAAAACAATTTTTTGCAAAAGCCGGGTTTATAAGTGAGTCGGGCACTGCTTACGCCGGTGCAGGTGTTGGCTGGAAAAATTTACGGCTTGATATCTCTTCCAGCTACCATCCACAACTTGGATTTTCTCCTGGGATATTATTAATGATGCGTTTTAATAACAAGACTGAATGAAAATAGTTTTTGTTTTAGGGATTTTGTTATCGGTAGCTGCACTTGCTGCTGCACAGGAAACACAACCCACCACACCCAATACAGAGCAACAGTTGGAGAACGTTACTGAAAGTAATGAAGACCTTGAAACAGAAGATGATTCATATCTGCAGCAAATGGTTCAATTTCTAAAAAATCCAATTGAACTGAATTATGCAGATGCTGTTGAATTAAATCAGTTACGTATGCTTACGCCCATGCAGGTTCAGTATTTTATTTTGTACCGTAACCTGGTTGGAAAATTGGTTGATGTATATGAATTACAGGCAGTCCCGGGGTGGGATATAAACACTATACAAAAACTAAGGCCATACATAAGCGTGAGTATCCAAGTATCTGCTGTTGATGCAGTAAAACGAAGGTTGAAAAATGGTGAGCATACCATCCTGGTCAGGGCATCACAGGTAATTGAACGCTCCAAAGGTTATTTGCTTGATACATCAAACGCAACCAACTTTTATCCAGGCTCTCCCCAAAAACTTTTGTTCAGGTATAAATATACATACAGGAATCTTTTTCAGTATGGGATTGTAGCAGAAAAAGATGGAGGTGAGCAGTTTTTTAAAGGAAAACAAAAGCAGGGTTTTGATTTTTATTCAGCTCATATTTTTGCCCGTAAAATTGGTATCATAAAAGCTTTAGCTATCGGTGATTTTACTGTAAACCTTGGCCAGGGGCTCACGCAATGGCAAAGCCTGGCCTTTAAAAAAAGTGTTGACGTGATCAATATTAAAAGAGAAGGAGAAGTTCTGCGGCCTTATAATTCAGCAGGCGAAATTAATTTTCACAGGGGTTTGGGAATAACGCTTGCAAAGAAAAACTGGCAGTTAACTGTGTTTGGTTCTTACAGAAATATTGATGCTAATTTAGTTTCTGATACCTCGCAAACCCAGGATGATTTTATTTCTTCGCTTCAAACATCCGGTTACCACCGTACAAAAAGCGAGGCGGATGATAAGCGTGTTCAACGTCAATTGGCATTTGGAGGGAATCTTTCTTATCAACACAGGCGCCTGCATATAGGGATTAATGCCATTCAGTATAAATTTAAACTACCCTTGATAAAATCTTCTGAGCCTTATAACTTATACGCTTTAAGTGGAAGCAGTTTCGGTAATTACAGTATTGATTACAGTTATACATTTAAGAACCTGCACCTTTTTGGAGAGGCTGCATTTACTGCAGATTTTGACAAGGCTTTCATTGGGGGCTTACTTATCAGTGCCTCGTCGAAGATCGATTTAAGTTTGATATACCGGAATATTTCAAAATCCTATCAATCGCTTTATACCTATGCGTTTACCGAAAATACTTATCCAACAAATGAAAGGGGATTGTATATGGGTGTATCCATCAGGCCTAATAATGCGTGGCGAATTGATGTTTATGCAGATTTTTATAAATTTCCCTGGCTGCGTTACCGGGTTGATGCTCCATCCTCCGGTTCTGACTATCTCATACAAATAAATTACAAACCCAATAAACAGCTGGAGATGTATACCCGCTATCACTCCGAATCCAAAGCCATCAATGCAAATCCAATGCAATTGACCACATCACCTGTTGTGCAGCAACCCAAAAAAAACTGGCGTACGCAGGTTAGTTACAAAATAAATGCTGCTATTACGGTCCGAAATAGAACTGAAATAATATGGTTTAATAAAAACACCATTGCCCCAGAACAGGGGTTCTTAACATATGTTGATCTTTTGTATAAACCCATGCTAAAATCATTTTCAGGAGGTATCAGGCTTCAGTACTTCGAGACAGATGGGTACAATAGTCGAGTTTATGCTTATGAAAATGATGTTTTATATAGTTTTTCTATACCCGTGTTCTATGATAAAGGATACAGGTATTACTTAAATATGAACTATGATGTTGGTAAAAAAATTTCTTTATGGATAAAGTGGGGGCAAACCATTTATAGAGACAAGACCCTTATTGGAAGCGGATTGGATGAGATAACCGGGAACAAAAAAAGTGAGCTAAAACTCCAGGTTCTTTATAAATTTTAACAAATTTTGAAAGCAAAGCAGCTATTTAAAATTGACGATTGTCCTTAATAAGGATAAAACACGGCCAAAATTAATTTAACATTATTTTGACGTTAAGAAATTATCCTTATTTTTACACATCATTAAACTTAATCTAAATGCACATGAGAAGATTTTTATCACTGTTTACAATGTTGATGCTCTGTGGGGTGTTGGCATTTGCCCAAAGCCGGGTGGTGACCGGTAAGGTTACTGACATTGACGGTAACCCAGTTTCTTTTGCGTCTGTAAAAGTAAAGGGTTCTCCAACCGGTGTTTCTGCCGATGCTAACGGAGCTTACTCACTAAGAGTTAATCCAAATGCAATTTTAGTTATTTCCGGAGCAGGTTTCAAAGAAACAGAAGTACCGGTAGGTACTCAAAATGTTTTGAACACTGTGATGGAAAAAGGCGGCATCGACATTAAAGAGGTTGTTGTAACCAGTGCTTTCGGTATTAAACGTACCGCAAGAAGTACCTCATCAAGTGTTCAGAGCTTAACGGGCGATCAGGTTAACACCATTCGTCAGACAAACGTTAATAATGCTTTGGCAGGTAAGGTAGCAGGTGCACAGGTTCGTAGCCAGTCAGTTGCTAAATTAGGTGCTGAAACTGCTATACGTTTACGTGGAGAGAATGGCCTTGGATCTGGTGGTGGAAACGTTTTAAATGAGTTGGGGCAAACAGTAGCCAGAACAGCCTTGTTTGTGGTAGATGGTACCATCATGCCTAGTAATGCAGATATTAATCCAGATGATGTTGAAGACATTTCGGTATTACAGGGCCCTGCTGCTGCTGCTTTATTTGGTCCTGATGGATCAAACGGTGCCGTTGTAATTACTTTGAAAAAAGCTAAAAAAGGTGCAAAAGGAATTGGTTTGGAACTTAATATGGGTATTCAATTTGATAATGTATATATAGTACCTGATTACCAGAATTCTTATGCTGGTGGTGCTAATGGTGATTTAACTCTGTATACTTATAAACCTAATCACCCTATAGCCTGGAAAGCGCTTGATGGTAAATATTATCATGACTATTCAGATGATGCAAGCTGGGGTCCACGTATGGCAGGCCAGGAGCATATTCCCTGGTACGCCTGGTATCCGGGTCATGAGTATTCTTATAAAACTACAAAACTTACCCCTCAACCAACAAACGTTCGTGACTTTTGGGAAACCGGTGTTACCAGAACAACCAACGTTGCTTTTTCTAAAGCTACCGATGCTTTAAATATGAGGGTTTCTTATACCAATCTTGATATTAAAGGGATTACCCCAACTGAATATTTAAGGCGCCATACTTTAAATGCAAACCTTACAGCTGATTTAAGTACACGCTTTATATTGGGTGTTAACTTTAACTATATAGCTGAAAATAAGAACACTGAAAGTGATGATGAATACTCTAACCAGTCAACCGGTACATTCGGCCAGTGGTTTCACAGAGATCTGGATATGAATAAATTGAGAGAATTAAGGACCATAACAAGCCCAGAAGGAGTTTTTGCAAGCTGGAATAAGAATAATCCGGATGCTTATACTTCAACTAATCCTGCTAAATCGTATGGAGGTAATTACTGGTATAATCCTTACCAATACTTCGACAATATTAATAACCAAATCAGGAGAGACCGGATTTTTGGTGATGTGTCTTTAACTTATAAGATCAACAACGATCTGAAAATTAAAGCTACCTACCGTAAAAACCAGTTAACTTCAAATAAGGAAGTCATATATAAGAGTGAGTTGGAAAAAAGTGCAAACCAGATGTCTTTCAATCCTTTTGAAAACAATGCTTTTGCTGCCTATGGTACGGAGCAAACTTTCAGTGATCGTCAAAACTATGAAGGTTTACTTTCTTACTCTAAAAAAATCAAGAGTTTCCAGGTTAATGCAAATGGAGGTTTTGATATCTTAAAAACCCGGTTTAGGCGTGTTAATGCCAATACCATGGGTGGTTTAAGTGCACCGGGTTTATATGCATTGGCTAACTCTAAAAACGCTATCAACTATGGTAATATCAGGCAAGATTTTGCCCGCCGTGGTTTATTTATCCGTGCTGATGTCGGTTTCCGCAACTTTTTATTCATTGACGGAAGCTATCGCAGGGATTATGCTTCTTCTGAACCACCAAATTCCTACATTGATTCTAAATCGGGTGGTTTGTCATTTGTATTCAGTGACCTGATCAGGAAAGTAGTTCCATTTATCAGCTATGGTAAGATCAGGGGTTCTATAGGCGAGTTATTGAATACTTTGGCTCCGGGACAAAGAAACGCTCTTTACACTATTGAAACACAACAGTATATGGGCAATATCCTGACAAGTACTCCGGATAACCTGCCTGATCCAAGTTTAGTAGGTGCCGTAAATACAGAAAAAGAGATCGGACTGGAAATGAGATTTCTTAAAAACAGGGTTGGTTTTAATGTTACATATTGGGATAGAACAAATAAATCATTCCCGGTTAACGTAAATGTGCCTGGGCAAACTGGTTTTCGTGTTCTCTCTATAAATGCAGGAGAAATCGCCAAAAAAGGTTGGGACATAACTGCTTTTGTAAAACCAGTTCAGTCTAAAAACCTTGATTGGGAAATTGCTGCTACCTGGGGTTATTTAACCAAAAATCAGGTAGTTTCAATTTTTCCGGGCCTTACCAGGCTAACTGTTGCAAGCGGAGCTTTCTCTGGCAGTTCGGCAGCCTATACAGTAAATGAAGTAGGTCAGCCATGGGGCCAGATGTTTGGGGGTGGTATTAAAAGGATCAACGGCGTTCCTCAATTAGTTACTGCAGCAGGATCTACTCAAGGTCAGTTTATACGTGAAGCAGACACTAAATTTGGAAGCGTACTACCAAAATATACTGGTGGTGTTCAAAACACATTCAATATCTTCAAAAACTTTACTGTTAATGTAAATATTGATTATTCTGTTGGAGGTAAATTCTTCTCCTTATCAGATCATTGGGGAACTTATTCAGGTTTAACTGCACGTACGGCCGAGCTGAACGATCGTGGTATTCCTTTGCGTGACCCGGTTGCCGATGGTGGTGGTGTACACGTATTTGGCGTTGATGCTACCGGTAAAGCTGTTGATTATTATGTAGATGGCCAGACTTATTTCCATCAGTTCAGATCAAACAATATTGCTGAAACCCATATCTATTCTCTGTCTTTTGTTAAATTAAGAGAATTAAGCTTAGGTTACAGGTTGCCTGTTGAGAAACTGGGAATTGGCAAATATGTAAGAACTGCCGTTTTCTCAGTAGTTTCACGTAACCCATGGTTAATTTGGTCAGAAGATAAAGGATTTGATCCTTCTGAGATCAGTAACGTATTTGGTGAAGATGGCCAGTTACCAGGAACAAGGTCAGTTGGTGTTAACTTAAAATTAGGATTCTAAAATATTTCCTTAACAACGTTAAGGACCATAGACACTTAATTTTGCGTTTATAAACTACTAAAAAATAAATAAAATGAAAAATATATCAATAAAAAAACTCACTTCAGCAGCCCTTATCGCCCTGGTGATAATGGGTTCGGGTTGTGCCAAAATCAGTGAATTTGGCGATACCAATAATAATCCGAATGGTATCAATAACCCGGTACCATCTGCGTTGCTTACAAAAGGATTGTCTCAATTAGGTGGTTTTGCATCTAATTTAAGAAGGGGCGTATATGCTCAATATGTATCTGAAAATCAGTATACTGAAACTTCTTTATATGCATTGCCAATATTGGATATGGGCCCTACTTATTATGGAATTTTACAGGACATGCAGACTATTATAAATTATAATTCTAATCCAACAACAGCTGGTGTTGCTACTGCTGATGGTTCCAATGCAAACCAGATCGCAGTTGCTAAAATTGTAAGATCTTATGTTTACTGGACACTTACGGATGCCTGGGGCGATATTCCCTATAGTCAGGCATTACAGGGAGCAGGAAACCTTACACCAAAATTTGACAGGCAGGAAGCCGTTTATTTTGGTTTGCTTAAAGACCTGAAAGAAGCTGTTAATGGTTTTGATGGCGGTGCTGCTCCAAGGGGAGATATTTTATTCGGTGGAGCTACAGCCATTGACAGTTGGAAGAAATTTGGTAATAGCATACGTATGCTGATGGCTATGCGTTTAACCAACAAATATCCTGCTGCAGGTGGAAAAGCCGCAGTAGAATTTGCAGACGCTGCGGCCGGTCCTCATATCATGGTTAATGCAGATAATGCAGTACAGCAATATCCGGGTGGTGCATTTGCAAATCCCTGGTACTTAGTTTACCAAACACGTGATGACTATGCTTCAAGTAAAACTATGGGTGATGTATTAAATGGTTTGGGAGATACCCGTTCATCAGTTTTTGGTACTCCGGGGCC
>JANOUJ010000563.1:0-26523 GCA_031416815.1 Chitinophagaceae bacterium | reverse complement strand
AACCGGTTACCGCATACTTACTTGCCGAGTAGCCGCTACGGCCCGGTAAACCACGGTATCCTGCAATGGAAGATACACCCACAATACTTCCTTTACGTTGTATGATGGAATCAAGGGCGAGTTTGGTGCAATACAATGTTCCCTTAAAATTAATATCCATTACTTTTTCAATAACATCCACGTCCAGGTCTTTCACCAGTGCCCTCATGGAAATACCTGCATTGTTGATCAGTATATCTATGCCACCGTAAATCTCAATAGTACTTTCAATAAAATGTTTGCAATCATTGTAACTGCTTACATCGGCCACCATGGTGTGCAGCGATTTGCCCGAATGCAGCAATTGCAGGTCGTATAGTTTATCCTGGTTACGGGCGCAGGTAGCCACTTTGGCGCCCAATGGAAGCAAGGTGTCCACCAATGCCTTACCAATGCCATCGCTGCCACCGGTTATCACTACAACTTTGTTTTTGAAGAAGTCCTGCATAGAAAAATATTGACAAAAATAAGTGAGTTATTTCGCTGTTGGTAAAGAAATTATTGAATTGATCGATGGACTGGGGAAAAACTTTTTGTAAATAATTTGCCGCCAAAGGTTTTTGCCTTATTTTTGCACTCCATTTAAAAAAAGGGTGATTGATTTGGTAGCTCAGTTGGTAGAGCAATACACTTTTAATGTATGGGCCCTGGGTTCGAGTCCCAGCCAGATCACAGAAAGACTTCAGGTAACTGGGGTCTTTTTTTATGTTGGTTTCTGCTGGGTTTATATTGTCATCAAACTACACCCTCTCACATCGCTGCTGTCCTGTCTTCCCAACACTTCAAAACTTTCATTAGCGTGTAACCTGCCAATATCATCGGTGGCAATAAAACTGCAACTGTGTATATTGGCCAGGTCAATTACATTGATAAGGCCCGTTTTCGGTTTGTTTTGCACATCTGCAGCCTCAATAATCTGAAACGGGTCATCTTCATCCCTTAATATGATCTTCATCCAACCGGGGCAATGAAAAATGCCATCTCCTTTTGAATAAGCCTGCGATAACAATTCTGTCATGCCATACTCTGAATGAACGAGGCTGATGCCCAGTTGTTCTTGTAATTGTGCATGTACTTCAGCCCGGGTCAGTTCTTTGCGCCTTCCTTTCATGCCCCCGGTTTCCATCACAATGGTATGGCGCAACTGCATGGGATATGCTTCGGCAAAATCAAGCAGCGCATAGGTTACGCCAATTAATAGCGTGGGCAATTTTAGCAACTCATTATGTAAAATAGTACTGTGCAGTTTTTCATGATCGTATAAATAAAATCCGCTTAAGGGGTTGTTGCTGGCTTTTATTAATTCATCGGCCATCAACACCAGCGAAGAATTTTTTCTTTCCAGGTATGCAGGCAACAACCCAAGTATGCATTTGTGTTTCGGCAGCCCATAAAATTTTTCAAAGCAATTGGTAAAGCTTTTTTTGTATAGGTCAATATCTTTAACAAAATGCTTACTTGTGGAGGATTGGGTGGTTCCGCTGCTCTCAAATACCGTATCGGTTTCAAAGTCGCGAGTTTTTACCGCATGTGTTTTAAAAAAAGAAATGGGTAAAAAAGGGATTTTTTTTATAGAATCAACGTCATCATCGTTTATTTTTAACGTATCGCAAAATTGCCTGTATATGGCGTTATGTTCGTATTGATGATTGAACAATTGAAGGGCTAATTCGTTAAAATTATCCTGATGAGCAGCAAATATGCTTTTTTCGAAGTCCATATTTTTAACGCCTTGTTTCAACTGCAATCATTAAATTTGACCTATAAAACACAAAGATGCGATACAGTTTACTATTTGCAATAGCTATTTTACTTTTTACTGCCTGTAAAAAGGATAAATACACTACCGCTCCGCAGATCGTCTTTAAATCTTTTAGCGCTGCTGAAGCCAGCTCGTACACCCGATTTGACGATCAGCCGATAATGTTACTGGAAATTACAGATGCAGAAGGTGACCTGGGAAATATCAGCCCGACAGAATTATCAAAAGTGTACATAAAAAATACGCTTACCAATAAAGTGGATTCGATTGATTTTCCGGATCTCACAAGCATCAGCAAGTCAAATTTTAAAGCCAACGTAGAGGTGGGATTATTTTTTGTATTGGGCGGCCGTGATTTACCCTTTTCTCAGCGCCCTTACCAGGATACCCTGCGTTTTGAAGTGTATGTAAAGGATTTTGCCAAAAATAAGAGTAATGTAATATTGACCGATAAGCAATTTATTTATTACACGCTTCCTTAATGAAGTGGTTACATTTCATCTTATCTCATTCTATTTTTATTGCGGTTTGCGCCGTTGCCATGGTTTTTCAAACAGGACAGTTGTTGCAACTGCACATTTCGTTCTATTTGTATGGCTTTATTTTTTTTGCCACGCTCTGTAGTTATAATTTTTACTGGATAATCAGCAAAGCAGCTTTTACAAAGCCTGGTACATTAGGTATGCTGGTGAAGACAGAAGCAACCAGCCTCGTAATTTTATCTTTTTCTGCAATTGGCGTTTGTTTTTGCCTCTTTCGCTATCCTGTATCGGTTGAATTCATTATTACTTCCTTGTTGCTCACTTTTTTGTATGCTTTGCCACTGCTGCGGCTCAGCGTTTTGCAATTTACCCGGAGAGCTGGCTTTTTAAAAACAGGTTTACTGGCATTTACCTGGGCATATGTTACCGTTTTAATTCCTTTACAAAAAACCTACCTGGTTTTAAATAGCGCCGACCTTTTTGTTTTTACCCGTCGTTTTCTTTTTATGCTGATGCTTTGCATCATTTTCGACAACAGGGATAAAGCGGTTGATAAAATTCGTGGCTTGCACAGTCTGGCAACTGATCTAAAACCAGCTCATCTCCGGATACTTATCTATTTAATTTTTGTTATTCTCTTTACTACTAATTTTTTATATGCACAGTATGGCATCACATTCAGCCAGTCCGTAGCGCTGCATATGTCCACACTGGCTTTGTTGGCTGTTTATTTTTATTCTGTAAAAAAAAGGGGCTATCTTTTTTATTATTTTTTTGTAGATGGTATGATGTTATTTTCGGCAGTGGCTACTTATATAGCCGGTATTAAGTAATTTTGCCGCAATTAAATTTCTACTATGGCAAAAGCAAAAAAATCAAAAAGCATTCTTACCGATAATTCCTATGGCTTTTTAAAAAACTATGTCAATAATCCATCGCCCACAGGTTTTGAAAGCAGTGGCCAGAAATTATGGCTTGAATATATAAAGCCTTATGTAGATACAAATTTTACCGATCCATATGGCACTGCCGTAGGCGTAATCAATCCTGATGCGCCATTTAAAGTTGTTATAGAAGCTCATGCTGATGAAATAAGCTGGTTTGTAAATTATATTTCTCCTGAAGGGTTGCTCTACCTGAAACGTAATGGCGGTGTAGATCACCAGATCGCACCTTCTATGCGGGTGATCATTCATGGTAAAAAGGGAGCGGTTAAAGCAGTGTTTGGATGGCCGGCCATTCATACCCGTTTGAATGCAGATTCAAAGGAAACGCAGCCAAAAGTGGAGAACCTTTTTCTGGATTGCGGGGCCCGCAATAAAAAAGAAGTGGAAGCTTTGGGAATACATATTGGAGCGGTTGCAACCTACGAAGATGGTTATGAAGAAATGCCTTACGATTACCTGATTGGCCGTGCTTTTGATAACCGCATTGGCGGTTTTATGATTGCAGAAGTGGCACGTTTGCTTAAAGAGAATAAAAAGAAACTTCCTTTTGGCTTATACATTGTGAATGCGGTGCAGGAAGAAATTGGCTTACGTGGTGCAGAGATGATTGCCCGCCGCATAAAACCGGATATTGCCATCATCACCGATGTTACACATGATACCACCACACCCATGATCAATAAGATGATACAGGGCGAATGTAGTTGTGGTAAAGGTCCATCCCTTACTTATGGGCCAGCGGTTCACAACAAACTGCTGGATATTATAAAAGCCACGGCAGAGAAAAATAAGATCGATGTACAATTTAATACGGTAAGCAGAAGTACCGGTACCGATACTGATTCCTTTGCTTATGCCAATGATGGTTGCCCATCGGCCCTGATCTCTATTCCTCTGCGCTATATGCATACGACCGTGGAGATGCTCCATAAATCAGATATTGAAAATACGATCAGACTGATGTATGAAACTTTACTGACATTGACACCAAAAACCAAGCTGAGTTATTTTTAAACTTATGTTTTTTTAAATTGTTAATGATCAGGCTAAAAAAACAACATGGAAGACAGGTTTGTTAGATATTCTAAACTGTATGCACTTATTTTTTTGCTGTTTCTTTGTGTGCCTGTGTTGCTTGGGTTGGTAATTGCTGCATTTTATGGTATTTCGAAACTGGTTTCTTCCACAGTTGCTGATATCACATTCGGATTGGGTGTAGTCTCGCTGGCCCCTGCAATTTTTATGACCGTTTATTATGTCTTTTTTAAAAGAACCAAAAAGCATCCTGAACCAGCAGTAAAAATTATTTCTCAAATTATATTTGTTGCGGGATTTTTAATTAGCCTGGTTGTGTTGGTTTTTGATATGATCTCTTTCTTTACCAAATTCAATACAGATATAACTGGTTACTATGGCCTCAGTCTTACCTATCTGGCGGGTAATGTGGCTGTGCTTTTTTTAATTGCCATTGTGCAGGCATTTACCACAAAAAAGGAAGTGGATTGGATGGACCGGAAGCGGTAAATGTGTCTGGCCACTACGAGTATCCTTACACTTTAAAGCTGTATCTGACAGGTATGTCACCACTGTAATTAAATATATTCGTAGTGGCCTGACACATAAAAATTCCCTCCTGAGAACAGGAGGGAATTTCTTTAACCCTTAAAACAACCAACATGAAACCTGTTGATAGCTTAACACCATTATATACGCATAATGGATACACTTGGTTGGGTAGTATTTAATAATTTTATGTTAAAGGGAATCCTTTATTTCCGGTGTACATCAATCAACAGGATACTATAATCATATCTTCCCTGCGATTCGCCCATATCCCCGCATTATTCCAACTACCATGCATGGTATAGCAGGGAAGTTTTAAAACCAGTATCTGTATCACTCCTCCACTGATTATTTCTCCACAAAGAGAGTTACATCGTGTTTTATCATGATATTGTAAAAAGTCTATATTGGATACACTATTCAGCATTAAAACCAACTTTATGAAGATGGGAAGGTTATGTATTGCCTGACATTACATAAAAGTTCACACGCTTGATGTAAAGAAAAAACCCGGTGAAGTTTATTACATGGAATTGACCGATACCTAAGGTAAATTATTGCTTTTTTTGTAGATTACATCTTTATGCCAACGCAAGATCCAGCACCTGCTGCATATTCTTTACATAGTGGAACTTAATGCCCTTAATGTATTGTGAATTTATTTCTTCTACATCTTTTTCATTTTGCCAGCACATGATGATCTCTTTTAAACCGGCACGTCTTGCAGCCAACACTTTTTCTTTAATACCTCCAACCGGTAGTACCTGTCCACGTAAAGTGATCTCACCCGTCATGGCTAAATAAGGTTTTATTTTACGTCCCGTAAAAGCACTCGCCAATGCAGATAGCATGGTAATGCCTGCACTCGGCCCATCCTTAGGTACAGCACCTTCCGGAACATGAATATGTATATCCTTTTTGCTGAAAATTTCAGGAGCAATATCAGCCTTTTTGCAATTGGCTTCAAGGTAGGTTAATGCTGTGCTTGCACTTTCCTTCATCACATTCCCCAGGTTACCTGTTAATTTTAATTCACCTTTTCCTTCGCTTAGTTGGGTTTCAATAAATAAGATGTCACCACCAACATAAGTCCATGCAAGGCCGACGGCCACACCGGGCATATTGGCGATCTTATACAGATCATTACTATACTTTGGCTTGCCCAATATCTTTTCAACATCGTTATTGGTGATGGTTGCTTTCAGCTTTCCTCTTATAACCAGTTCCTTAGCCTGGTAACGCATGATACTTGCCAACTGCCTGTCCAGTTCCCTTACGCCACTCTCCCTGGTATAATCCTGAATCATTTTTTCAAGCACTGTATCGCTTATTTTAAAACTGCTGTCTTTCAGGCCATGCATTTCTTTTTGCTTGGGCATTAAATGACGCCTGGCAATTTCAATTTTTTCCTCTACTGCATAACCGCTCAGATCTATGATCTCAAGCCTGTCACGTAAGGCAGCGGGTATATTGCTGATATTATTGGCAGTGGCAATAAATAAAACCTTACTAAGATCGTATTCAAGTTCTAAATAATTATCGTAAAAAGTATTGTTTTGCTCCGGGTCCAGCACTTCAAGCAAGGCTGATGACGGATCACCGCGGTGATCGCTGCCAACCTTATCAATTTCATCCAGTATCATTACGGGATTGCTTGATTTTACCTTGCGTATAGATTGCAAAATGCGGCCGGGCATCGCACCAATATAAGTTTTGCGGTGTCCTCGTATCTCACTTTCATCATGCAGGCCACCCAAACTTACCCGTACATATTTTCTTTGTATGGCTGCTGCAATACTTTTTCCCAAACTGGTTTTACCAATGCCGGGAGGGCCCAAAAAACAAAGTATCGGCGATTTCATGTCACCCTTTAATTTTAAAACAGCCAGGTATTCTAAGATCCGTTCTTTTATTTTCTGCATACCATAATGATCAAGATCTAAAACCTTTTTAGCTTTTTTCAGATCATAGGAATCTTCCGTGTATTCGTCCCAGGGCAGATCAAGCATTAGATCAAGATGGTTATACACAACTGAATAATCCGGAGTAGAGGGATGCATCCGCTCCAGTTTTTCAGCACCTTTGGTAAACATTTCTTTGGCTGCGGCGGGCCATTTTTTCGCTTCTGCTTTTTTCAGCATTTCCTTTACTTCCGCCACATTATCGCCACCCAACTCATCCTTAATGGCTTTCATTTGCTGATGTAAAAAATATTCACGCTGCTGCTTATCCAGCTCGGCACGGGTTTTATTGGTTACTTTATTTTTTAGTTCAGTGTACTGCAGCTCGGTTTGCATTAAATTCATCAGCAGCTCGGCACGTGCCTTAATGCTGCTTATTTCCAAGAGTCGTTGCTTTTACTTTATATCGCTGTTTAAATTGCTGCTTACAAAGTGAATGAGGAACGAAGGGTTTTCAATATTCTTTAAAATGATGGCAGCCTCGCTGGGAAGGTTGGGTGAGAGATTTATGATTTGGCCCGCCAGATCTTTGATGCTTCCGATCATTGCATCGAAATCAGCATCGTCTTTTAAAATTTCATCGGTCAAAACGCTGATCCTGGCCTTAAAATAAGGGTCATCGGTTGTTATTTCGTCAATCTTGCAGCGCTTACGGCCCTGAATGATAATGGTTGTGCCACCATCAGGCATTTTGATCAGCTTCGCAATTTTTGCAACAGTGCCAATATCTTCCAGATCGCTTACGGTTGGCTCTTCAATGGTACTGTCTTTTTGTGCAACTACACCGATCAATTTGTCAGCCTTATAGGCATCGGTAACTGCTTTAATACTCTTGTCTCTGCCAACAGTTATAGGAATTACCACACCCGGAAACAGTACTGTATTTCTTAAAGCTAATAAGGGAATAATCTCTGGAATAGGCTGATCGTCAGCGCTTCCGTCATCATCATCGTTCAAAGGGATAATGGGCATAAATTCCATCTCATCTTCTCCGCCCTGCAAATAAAACTTGTCATTCATAATGTTCTAAATATATGGCCAAAATGTCAAAGCACACAATCAAATGTTTGTTTTATGTGTGGGGTTCTATAAGGTCAATATTGATGCCGGAATGGATTTTAGATTTAAGATTGATGATTTTAGTTTTGAAAGTGTGCAGGCATATTTCGTAAATCTAAAATCGCAAATCTAAAATTCCCCATTATTTTTGCATCGCATGTATATAGATTGTAACGATAAAGAATTGAAGATATTGGAAAAAATCGCTCTTTCTGCCGAAGAATTGGGTGTGCCTTGCTATTTGATAGGGGGTTTCGTAAGAGATAAGATACTGGGCAGAGACACCAGCGATATGGACATTGTTTGTGTTGGTGATGGTATTGAGCTGGCAGCAAAAGTGGCAGAGAAATTTACCCCTGCGCCGGAAGTAAACTTTTTTAAAAATTTTGGAACTGCACAGATCAAGACTGATGGACTGGAAATAGAATTTGTAGGTGCCCGTAAAGAAAGTTATGATTTTAACAGCCGGAAGCCGGCCGTAGAAAATGGTACCATTGAAGATGACCAGAACCGCCGCGATTTTACCATTAATGCCATGGCCATTAGTTTGAACAAAGCGGATTTTGGCGAACTGATCGATCCTTTTAACGGTATCAATGATCTTGAACTAAGGAACATTCAAACACCCCTGGCGCCGGCTCAAACCTTTAGCGATGACCCTTTAAGAATGATCAGGGCTATCCGCTTTGCTTCGCAATTACATTTCACCATCCATCCTGATACATTTACCGCCATCATTGAAAATGCTGCACGTATAAAAATAGTAAGCAGCGAAAGGATCGCTGATGAATTGAATAAAATATTGATGAGCGATAAGCCCAGCATTGGTTTTGACCTGCTGTACAAAAGCGGCTTATTGACAATAATATTTCCGCAGATGGTTGCTTTGGCCGGTGCTGAATATATTGATGGAATGGGGCATAAAGATAATTTTTATCATACCATTCAGGTGGTTGACAATATTGCGCAAAACACCGATGATCTCTGGCTGCGGTGGGCTGCCGTTTTACACGATATTGCAAAACCCGCTACAAAAAAATTTGAAGAAGGGCACGGCTGGACCTTTCATGGTCATGAAGTGATCGGCGGAAGGATGGTGCCCAAAATCTTCAACCAGCTTAAACTCCCCCAAAACGAAAAAATGAAATTTGTGAGGAAGATGGTAGAACTTCATTTAAGACCGATCAGCCTTACCAGGGAAAATATTACCGACAGCGCCATACGTCGTTTACTATTTGATGCCGGCGAAGATTTTGATGCCCTGATGACTTTGTGTGAAGCGGATATCACATCAAAAAATAAAAGCAAGGTAAAACGGTTTTTAGAAAATTTTGAAATGGTGCGCCAGCGTTGTATAGAAGTGGAAGACAAAGACCACTTGCGCAACTGGCAACCACCCATTACCGGTGAAATGATCATGCAAACATTTAACCTGCAACCCTCCAGGCCGGTAGGGGATCTGAAAAATGCCATACGGGAAGCAATACTGGACGGGATAATACCTAATGAATATGAAGCTGCACACGATTTTATGCTGGCAAAGGCAGAAGAACTGGGAATCTCCAAGGTTTAGAATTTAGTGCTTAGAATTTAAATTCTAAATACTAAATTCTAAAATTCGGTACAAATTAGGGAACCTCGGTTCTAAATAAATATCCTTAATTTTGGTCATGGCTATCTTACGTTTTAGAATTTATTGGGAGGATGATGACAGTGTTTACCGGGATGTTGCAATCAAGCATACCCAAAGTTTTTTAGACCTGCACAGCGCAATTTTAAAAAGTTTCGAATTTGATTCGATGCACAAGGCAACTTTTTATCGCAGTAATGATAACTGGCTGAGGGGCAGGGAAATTTCGCTGGAGAAGTATGATAAGGAGTATAAGGCACAACCACTCATTATGGCCGACACCCTTATTGGTACCGAGATCAGTAACCCCAACCAGAAATTCATCTACGAATACGATTTTAATAAGTTCTGGCATTTTATGGTAGAACTGATCACCGTTGATAAAGCAGAAAATAACAAACTCACTTATCCCTGTTGTATACGTACCGAAGGGATAGCGCCTTCTCAATATGGCACCAAAGGTTTGGTTGACAGCCGCCTGGCAGAGATGGAGGAAAAATATGACCTTCGGCCCGATGCTTTAGCTGATGGATTTAGCGAACAGGATGAAGATGGCGACAGCGTAGAAGCTGAGGGAGAAGAAGAGGCTTCCGGGGATGAAGCGAATGATGGATTTTAATTCGTGAGGCGTGAGTAGTAAATCGTGAGAAGGCGTATGATACTTTTAACTGCTTTCTCCTTACTCACTACTGACGACTCACCACTCACGAAAAGAGTTCTTTACAAGCTCAGCATGATTTATGGAATTAAAAAAGTCGCTTCAAAATCCCCCTTTAGGGGCTAGGGGTAAAACCTGCATCGTTATCGTTGGTCCAACTGCAGTGGGCAAAACCTCCCTTGCAGTACAGACAGCACTCCATTTTAAAACTGCCATCATATCAGCCGATAGCCGCCAATGCTTTAAGGAACTGAATATCGGGGTTGCCAAACCATCGGCCGAAGAATTACTACAGGTGAAACATCATTTCATCAGTTCGCACGCTATAAAGGAAGATATGAATACCGGTGTTTTTGAACAGTATGCCCTGGAGAAAGCAAGCGATATTTTTAAGGATCATGATGTGGCGGTGGTGGTTGGTGGTACAGGGTTGTATGTAAAAACATTTTGCCAGGGAATTGATGAAGTACCGGTTGTTGATGAAAAGATCCGCAGAAAAATAAACGCCGATTTTGACTGGGAAGGACTGGAATGGCTGCAACAACAAGTGGAGAAAAATGACCCATTGTATTATGCACAGGGCGAAATAAAAAATCCACACAGGCTATTAAGGGCACTGGAGGTGAAACTATCTACCGGAAAATCCATCATCGAATTTCGTACACAAGAAAAAAAGCAACGTGATTTTAATATAATTAAAATAGGGCTGGAACTACCGAAAGAGCAACTGCACAAAAATATCAACAGCAGGGTAGATGCCATGATGAAACAGGGACTGGCCGAAGAAGTAAAAAAGCTGCTGCCATTTAAAAAGCTGAATGCGTTACAAACAGTAGGCTATCGTGAATTGTTTGGCTACTTCGCCGGCGACCTTTTACTGGAAGATGCCGTGGAGATAATAAAAATAAACACCCGCCAATACGCCAAGCGGCAAATGACCTGGTTTAAGAAAGATGAAGAAGTACAATGGTGTGAGCCGGATATGGACAAGGTAATGAAATTAATAGACGCCCAGATGACAAAGGTTTACTGATTAAACCGGAGGTTGTTATTTGTTGTTTTGCCTGCTGCCTTCAAAATGCAATATTCATAAGTTTCTTCGCTGCAATGTTTTTGTAAACGATGTGCATGGACTAATATTGGGGGTTCTGTTCAGGCTTTGGTTTTAAGTGTTCCTGCCAGGAAAATAACAATACCCAGGCCGATGTGCAAAAAGTTATCCGCACCATTTACATGAAGAAATCCAAATAACTTTCCCACCCCATCAGTGCCAAATTTAATTAGCCCTGCAACACCTATCAGTAGATACACTACACCAAAAACCTTACAGAATGCTCCTGCATTTATTGGCATGGCCAAAGCAATCAGCACAAATAAAATTCCGCTTACAATATGTACCATATTGTGAACAGTATCGGCATGAAAGATGGCGTTATGCGACGCTCCAATAATGGGATTGGAAACAAAACCGAGGCAGCCTACGGCTAAAAAAACAAGGCCGATAATTACTGATGCGTTTTTAGTATTCATGATGTTTAAGTTTGGTTACAGGTATCAAAGTACACAATTTTAATGGGCTGTGCAATCGATAAGTTCCTTCCACAAATATCCTGCCGCCAAATTGGTGAAGTTAAAATTGAGTTTTTTAAGGAAAGGTTGATGACAGGAATGCCAACAATCATGTGAAAACGAACGAATTAATAAAGACGAAAACCTGGAATTAAGCTAACTTTTTGTTTTTTTCAAAGAATAAAAGAACAAGGAAAAAGGCAATTAGCGTTATAAAAAACATAATACCCTGGAAGGAATTACTCGTTTTATCAAGTATATGAGTTACTGAAAGAAGGGCATAAATGCAACACGTAAAAAATATACTAACTAAAATAACAAGCCCTGCATTCGTAATATTTTGAAATCCCAAATCAAATTCCTCTGTTTTGGTCATTGGGGCTTGTTTACTATCAATGCGCCTGTTTTTTTCGATCAATATGCTGTAAGTCCAATACAATTCTAGCAGTAAAACTATAAAGAAACAGAAATTAAAAATAGGGGCTGCTGCACCTGAGCCTGAAAAAAGAAATAAAATAATTAAAAAAATATTAATTACTAAAAACGTGAAGAAACCGGATACAGATGTATAAAGCATCCCAACCGGTCCAAAGAAAAACGTTAAAGCTAAACCGGTAGTTAAGTCTTTTTTTTGCATAAAGTTAGTTTTGGCTGAAGCAGTAAATATAGGCTATGAAGATAAAATAATAATAATACGCATCCAAATGTATTTAAAACCGGAAGTTAGCCGAATAGCTTTCCATAAAACAAATACCGGTACTAAAATTGTTTCGCCTTCGCCGGGATTATATACTTCCATTACCTTTAGCCTCCATGTATCTTTCTCCATTCAACTGTACTATCAGGGTTTAATTTAATTACAAATGTTTTTGTACCCAAAGTGAAACCCACTACTTCCTTTCTGTATATATTGTAGAACAGGTGGCCGTTATCAATTCTGTCTGGCTGCCCCAGTATATTGATAAGCGAATCATACCTTATTCCCTTTAAGGTAACATTGTCAATTAAGTTACCAAGCATATCATTTCGGTAGGGATAAGCCTGGCCGTCCTTTGTTAGCCACTTTTCTTTATCAAACTTCACTTCGCTACTTACTGCTGTTTCTTTTTTTTGATTGCATGCGTAAATAAAAGATGATAGAGAAATGAAGAGTATGAGAAATTTCATGTGTTGCATTTTAGCGAATTAAGCGCCGATATCAATAAGGCTTAATTCACTTCCATTTAAAAAGATCAAAATCTGTTATTAACCTGCAAGGTTTGCCTTTTGCATCAAAGCCTATATAAGAAGCAAAATAACCATCGCCTAAACCCGTTGTAAAGGTTGCTAAGTTATGGTTACCAAAATTATACATGGCATAACGCCAGTCATTGTGGTAATGTTTGGTCATTTCTTTATATACGGCTCCGTCCGACTGCATTACATGTTGTTTGTCCAAAGCTTTATTTGCTTCGTCATCAATAAATATTCCTATCCCGGCATCTACAGAATAGCCATGCATTTTTTTTCCTTTAAGCGGAATTGCAGTTTGTCCTTCCTGCAATGCAAACTCCCATTTTACAACCGGTTCATCACTAAAATTGATCCTCGCAAATGCGATCGTTTCCTCCAAACCCAATTTTGCGATAGCAAGCTGAACAGGAAATTCACCTTTGGGAAAGGCCTGCGTAAATGGAATACCGTATTCATCAATGTGCAACGGGTCGCAGGCAGTAATAAAACCGCTTGAAATTTTAATTTTACCAATGTTTACGCCATAAGCAGTGAAGATGGATTTCCTAAACTCAAGGGTGGTTCCCTTAATAAAAGCTGCCTCAAAAAGAACGGGGCTGGCACCCAGGTTTGCAGGTACCGATTTTACAGTATCCAGTACTTCAGTGGATATAACTGTTTCTGCTGCATACTCATTGCCGGCAATATTGCAACTGAAAAGAATAAAAGCAATTGAACTGTATAATATAAATGATTTCATGTGATAGTTAAATACTCCTGTTACTATCAAAGTTCTCCAGTTCCTTACTTACTGCATTTAAAAAGGTAGAACCCAATGCACCGTCAATAATGCGGTGATCATAACTAAGTGAGATATACATCATGTGCCGAATGGCAATGCTATCGCCCTGCGGAGTTTCAATTACCATCGGCCGCTTTTTTATAGCGCCTACCGCCATGATGGCCACCTGCGGCTGGTTAATAATGGGCGTGCCCATTATGCTACCGAAAGTGCCTACATTGGTTAATGTAAAAGTACCGCCTGTGGTATCATCGGGTTTTAATTTACCGGTACGGGCTGCATTGGCCAGGTTGTTTACCTGTTTGGTAAGGCCGGTTAAATTAAGCTGGTCTGCATTTTTTATTACAGGTACAATTAAATTCCCACTTGGTAACGCGGTTGCCATACCAATGTTGAGGTCTTTCTTTACAATGATCTTATCGCCATCAACACTGCTGCTGAGCCAGGGGTATTTTTTTATGCATTTTACAATGGCCTCAATGAACAGCGGCGTGTAAGTTATTTTTTCGCCTTCTCTTTTTTCAAAATCTTTTTTCACTTTTTCCCTCCACAAAACCAGGTTGGTTACATCGCACTCAGCAAAACTGGTAACGTGTGGCGATGTGTGCTTACTGTCTACCATGTGTTTGGCGATCAGCTTGCGCATGCGGTCCATTTCAATAACTTCTAAGTTGCCAGTGTATACTGTTGGAGGTTGGTAATCGGTTTGTGGTTTGTGGTTTGTGGTTTGTGGTTCGGGGGTTGCAACAACAAGAGCCTGCTCTGGCTGACTTGTCCCATGTTGCTTGTTGCTTGGAGCCTTATTTGCAACGTACGCCAAAATATCTTTCTTGCTCACCCTTCCATCCTGGCCGGTGCCCGGTATATTTTCCAGTTCAGACATGTTGATGCCTTCCTGCTGGGCAATGTTTAAAACGAGTGGAGAATAAAAACGAATTGCGGCCCCCTCCCGACCTCCTCCGCCAGCTGGCTGAGAGGAGACTTGGGAAGATTGTTGTGAAGGTTGGTAAGGGATCTCTTCTACAACTTTTGCATCTTCATATTCTTGCTGCTTTGGTGCAGGCGCTGTTTGATTATTTGAAACGGCTGCATTGGCACCCACTCTTATTTTTGCGATGACGGTACCGATAGGCACCACATCATTCTCATTAAATAAAACTTCTTCAATTACACCTTCAGCTGTTGATGGAACTTCACTGTCTACTTTATCGGTAGCAATATCTAAAACAGTTTCGTCCTGCTTGATAATATCACCGGGTTTTTTATGCCATTTTAAAATGGTGGCTTCCATGATGCTTTCTCCCAGCTTTGGCATTACCAGATCTACTAAACTCATAAATATTATTTAGGTTTGAGCCTGCCTGGCGGCAGGCGGGTATTAATATTTGTTACCGGCATTAGCGCTTTGTTCAACTTCAGCGGCACAGTTTATCCCGAAAGCTTTCGGGGCACTCTTGTACTTTAGATCAAAAGGCAGCGAAAAAAACAGGCAACTCATTAAGTGCCAAAGGTAATTATTTCCGATTTAAGTAGTTGTGAGGCCACTAAGAAAAGCTTTAGACCATGCTTGTGCAATTTGGAGTGGCCAGACAACTAATCAGCAAGTATGAATTTACGCAGCAAATTCAATGCATTCATAGCAGTCAGCTGTATATTTCTTGCCCTGTCGAAACGGAAATAAAGCTTTTGCGCCTGCAATTTTTCTTTATTGCCCACAGCAATCCAAACGGTGCCAACGGGTTTGTCGCTTGTTCCGCCGGCTGGCCCCATAATGCCCGACACAGCGATCACATAATCTGATCTGAGATGCTTCAATGCGCCACGGGCCATTTGCATCACCACTTCTTCACTTACGGCACCTTTACTTAGCAATACGTTTTTATCAACCTGCAGCATGTCTTCTTTTGCTTCATAAGAATAACTGACCACGCTGCCATTATAAAATTTTGAAGATCCCACAATGGATGTAAGCAGGTGTGCAATATAGCCACCGGTGCAACTTTCTGCTGTACACATGGTTTTGCCTTTTAATGCCAGCAATTTGCCAACAACATTTTCCATTGGTTCATCTTTTTCCGTTACCAGGTAATCCGAGACAAGCATTTTAAGTTTTTCAAACAACCGGTGAATTTCCTGTTCTGTTTCATCGGCATTAAAGTCTGTAGCAGTTAAGCGTAATCTTACCATGCCGTAATTTGGCAGGTAAGCCAGTTTTATATGTGCCGGCAATGCTTCTTCAAAATCTTTTATCAATTCTGCCAAAAAACTTTCGCCTACGCCGGCAGTTAATAATGTTTTGTGTATGATCGCCGGAAATCTAAATTGCTTTACCAGCATCGGTATCACATCATCCGTCATCAGTCCTTTCATTTCGTGTGGTACACCGGGCAGGCTTACAAATACTTTCCCTGCTTTTTCAAACAGCATTCCGGGTGCAGTTCCTCTCTTATTTAATAAAACGGTACAAACATCCGGTACTTCAGCCTGTTTTAAATTACGGTCTATAATGGGGCGGTTTAATTTTGTAAAAATGTCAAGCACATTTTGTTTTGCTTGTTCGTTCACGATCAGCTTACCGCCAAAATATTTACAAAGCAGAGGTTTGGTAATATCGTCGGCTGTTGGCCCAAGACCACCGGTTATTAAAATAATATCAGCGTATTTCTGTTCTTCATCCAGTGCGGCCCAAATTTCATCCCAAACATCGCCTACTGCTAAACGGCGTGCCACACGAATGCCTGATTTGTTCAGTTCCTGTGCCATCCAGGCGCTGTTGGTATCAATAACCTGCCCTATTAAAAGTTCGTCGCCTATGGTGATGATGGAAGCCTGTGTCATGTATAGGTTTAAAAAGATTAATTTTAATGCAAGATAAGTTAAGGTATGAAAACAGTTTATTTGTTTATTGGTTTATGCACAGCATCCTGCGGATTGGTAAGTTCCATTTCTTTCGGGCAGAAAGCCGATAACCGGTTAGCCAATACATTTAAAACCTTTGGAACCGATCCTCAATTTAAACATGCATTGATAAGCCTGTATGTGGTGGATACAAAAACAGGCAAAGTTGTTTTTGATAAAAATTCACAGGTAGGATTGGCACCGGCAAGTTGTTTGAAAGTGGTTACCAGTGCTGCGGCGTTTGAATTATTGGGGAAAGATTACCGGTATAAAACGGATCTTGGATATGACGGAGTTATTGACGGCAATACGCTGAGTGGCAATATTTTTATACAAACTTCCGGAGATCCTACTTTGGGAAGCTGGAGATGGAAAGCGACAGGGATGGATACTGTTCTGCAAAAAATGTTGGCAGTATTAAAATCAAAAAATATTAAAACCATTACCGGCGATTTGATCATTGATGATCTCAGGTGGTCAACCCAGGCCACGCCAAGGGGCTGGACATGGGATGATATTGGCAATTATTATGGCGCAGGCGCAAGAGCCTTTAACTGGCACGAAAACCAATACGACTTAAACTTAAAACCCGGAAAGAAAGTAGGAGACCCGGTTGAAGTTTTGGGAACAGAACCCCTTTTGCAGGTCACGCTCGTGAATGAGTTAACCACAGCCAAAGCAGGCAGTGGCGATAACTCGGTGATCTATTTACCTGAAGAAGGAGCGGTAGGTTTTGTACGAGGCACTGTTCCAACAGGAGTTAATGTTTTTAAAGTGTCCGGATCAATGCCCAATGCGTTGAATGTGTTTACGGATCAGTTAACAAAAACTTTACGGGCCAATGATATTCTTTTTCAAGGAAAGATCAGAAAAGAAAAAATTCCGGCAAATTTTAAAACGCTACATAGTTTTTATTCTCCCGCTCTTGACAGTATCAACTACTGGTTCCTCCAAAAAAGTGTAAACCTGTTTGGCGAAGCATTTGTAAAAACAATTGCTTACGAAAAAGCAGGTTTTGGTTCTACAGATACCGGTATAAACATCATCAAAGATTTCTGGAGTAAAAATGGAATAGAAAGATCTGCATTGAATATTATTGATGGGAGTGGGCTCTCGCCTGCAAACCGGATCACAACAAATGCTTTGGTTACTGTAATGCAATATGCTAAAAAGCAAAGCTGGTATAAATCTTTTTATAATGCGCTGCCGGAACAGAATGGCATAAAAATGAAATCGGGTTACATTGGTGGAGTAAGAAGTTATACCGGCTATATTAGATCAAAATCGGGTGCAGAATATACGTTTGCATTCATCATCAACAATTATGATGGAAGCCCCGGTGCTGTACGGGAAAAAATATGGAAGCTGCTGGACGTTTTAAAGTAAAAATTTAAAAGTAAAAATTAAAAAGTGCTCTAACTCTACAGCTCTTTTTTGAATTTTGCCTTTTTACTTTTGATTTGCTAGAAATAACCAGCCAGCTTCTCCCTCAGCACCTCCGGCATATTACAACGCTTCATCGTCTTTGCATCTACAAAGAACAGGGAAACTTCGCCTGTATTCAGTAATTCATCCTGCTCATTAAAAATTTCGGCATGAAAAACAATTTTAAAATGTGTGGGCATTTGTTTTAAAGTTGTTTTTACTGTGAGGAGGTCATCATATTTTGCAGGGCGCAAAAAGCGGCTGTGTATCTCAATAACCGGCATGATGATGCCAAGCGCTTCAATGTCCCGATAAGTGTAACCCATTTGCCTGATGGCTTCTGTTCTTCCAATTTCATAAAACTGTGCATAATGGCCATGATACACCACACCCATCTGGTCGGTGAGAGCATAATGAATACGTATCTGGGTTTCGGTGATGAACATTAATCTTCTTTTGGTGCGGTTATCAAATCGTCAGTTACATTTTCATCTAAAACTACCGGCTCCCGGGTTATATTTTTAGCAAAGTAATCGGCTATCGGTCTTGCAAACATTAATAGAATGAGCGGAAGTATAACTTTTAATATAAGGCTACCCCATTCTATCGGTCTTTCATCCAGCAAAGAAAGCATACCTGTGCTTATACGACTCCGGAATGTACTAAACATACCTGTAAGCAGGGGACCAAGATTTAAAAGCAGCAGGTAAATACCAATAACTATCAGTAGAATATAGAGCAGCTCATTCGGTTTACTGGTAATACTAAAACCATTTCCCAGCCCCGATCTTTTTTGTACAATAGCTGACCATTTTTCCGACCGGGTGATCAACAGCCAGCAGGCGAGTATTTGTAATGCAATTGCTGTAATGCTGAATATATTAAATAACAGGTATTGGCCTGGCTCCATTCCTCCATTAACCATCATCACAAAAGTGCTAACCACTAAAGAGAAGATGACGGGCAAACAAAATATTCCATACACGACTCCTATTATTACAAAGGTCAGTTGTAATATGTTAGCTCTTTTCATAAAGCAGTTTATAATTGATTATTTGCTGATCATACCATCAACACTTACTTTACCCGGACCCAGCAGTAATATCACCAGGTAACTTAAAAGAAACAATGCGGCAGTTTGCGCTTCGCCAAAAACAAGGCCTTTGTGTGCTACAAAAACCATAACACAGGTTGCAATGATAAGGGGAATGGCAGCCAGCCTGGTAAATAGCCCAAGTATCAAAAACATAGAACAAAATAATTCAGCAAAAACAAGTAACGCAAGAGATGTGGAACCGCCCAGTCCTAAAAAATTCATGAATCCGGGAGGCGTGTTCACGATCTTTTCAAAATTAATGAGCTTTTTGTAACCGGCATTCATCATCAATATACCAACGCATAATCTTAATAAAAGCATGGCAGTATTAAAAGCGCCTGCAGAATACTTTGTAGATAATAATTTTCTCATGGTAAATTTTTTAGGGGTTTTAATTTTAAAATTAACTGTTATAAAATTAAGCATTCACTTTTATTTATCATTTCATTAACAGCGAAGTAAAAATACATACGTTTTGTTTGCATCAATTATCCACTTATTAACAATCGTTTGGAATGATGTTTGCAACAAATATTTTATCCGGTAATTTTGCAACCAGTAAAATGAATGAATCTTTAACCATGATAAAACAAAAAACTATCGTGTTGCTTTTTGCAGCATTCGTTTCCATTTCCTTATTTGCACAACCCACAAATGCCATTACCGATCCCGAAAAAAAGTATAAAGACGCCAAAGAGCTTTTTATGAGGGAGCAGTTTGCGCTGGCATATCCATTATTTGCTGAATTAAAAGCGGCAAACCCGGATAATACTATAAGCGACCATACTTACATTAACGACGATGTAAATTATTATTATCTCGTGTGCCAGTTAAAACTGCAGCAACCGGTTGCCGGGCAGGATGCCCGTCATTATATTGATGTTGTGAGTAATGAACCACGCCGTCAGTTGCTGAGTTACCACCTGGCAAAATATTATTTTATTAAGGAGGATTTTAGCAATGCCATTACTTATTACGACCGGGCCGGGCTTGAAAATTTAAGCAATGATGAGATTGCTGATGCAAAGTTTGAAAAAGCATACAGCTATTTTAACCTGAAGCAATTTGCCGAGGCCAAGCCTTTGTTTGATGAGATACACCAAATGCCCGAACACAAATATTTTATTCCGGCAAATTATTATTACGGATTTATCAGTTACAACGACCGCAATTTTAATGAAGCACTTAAATCTTTTAAACTGGTAGAGACCCATGAAGCATATAAAGGCGTGGTGCCTTATTACATTGCCGAGATATATTATTTCCAGGGTAAGAAAGATGAGGCCCTGCGATACGGAGAGAGCGTGTTGGCCCGGGCCGGTACCTTGTTTTATCAAAAGGAAATGAACCTGTTGATAGGCCAATTGTATTTCGAAAAGAAAAATTACCAGAAAGCATTGCCGCTTTTAGAATCTTATGTAAGCAGCAGCGATAAAGTGAGCAAAGAAATTATGTACGAGCTGAGTTACTGCTATTATGATGCAAACAGACTGGATAAAGCCATCGAAGGATTTAAACAATTGAGCACAGAAAAAGATTCGATGGGGCAAAATAGTATGTACTTGCTGGGCGATTGTTACCTGCGGACCAATCAGAAAGCCAATGCCCGTAATGCTTTTCAGTACAGCGCTTACAATAACTCTAATAAACTGCAGCAACAGATTTCACGCTTTAACTATGCCAAGCTTTCCTACGAATTGGGTTACCAGGATATTGCATTGAATGAAATGAAGAAATACCTGAACGATTATCCCAACAGCGAATATGACACCGAGGCCAAAGAGATATTGGTAAGCCTGATGGCCAACACCAATAATTTTGCAGATGCCTTACAACTATTTGAATCATTTGATAAGCCGACTCCATCCATGCTGAAAGTGTATCCACGCATTTTGTATGGAAGGGCAGTAGAACTGATCAACGATCAGCAATTATCAACTGCAGATGTGTTGCTTTCTAAAGTTTTGGTTCTAAACGATCCTGCTGTAACGCCGTACGCTCATTTTTGGAAAGGAGAGATCGCTTATCGCAACAAAGATTACGATCTTGCCATCAGGCATCTGAGCTTTTACCTGCAGGCAAATGTACCTGCGGCAGGCGAAGCGAATAGATCATCAGCAAATTATAATTTAGGTTATAGCTGGTTGTACAAAGAAAATTTTGAAAAAGCGCTTGGCTATTTTGAACAGATCACCAAATCGCTTTCTGTCACATCTCCTGCGATGGAGCAGGATGCTTATGTACGCAGCGCCGATTGCTATTTTATGAAATCGGATTTTGTAAAAGCAAACGCCATGTATGATAATGTGATCAACAACGCTTTGCCACAGAGTGACTATGCCATGTTTCAAAAAGCGAGCATCGCTGGTGTAAAAAGTTCGGCAAATAAAATAAGTACGTTAAATAGCTTGTTGAAACAATATCCAAAAAGCAACCTGGGGCCTGATGTAAATATGGAGATAGCACAAACTTATATTGCCGATGAAAAATTCTTAACGGCGGTTCCATACCTTAACAATATTTTGAACGATCCCGATGCCGGTGGGCTAAAGCCAAGAGCTTATCTAAAACTGGGCCTGGTGTACTATAATACGGATAAGTATGATGAGGCACTTGTAAATTACCAGTCGCTTGTGCAAAAATATCCTGAGTCATCAGAGGCAGATGAGGCAACAGCCATTATGAAAGATATTTATGTAGAGATCGGTAAGCCCAATGAGTATATAGAAATGATGCGCCGAAGCGGTAAGCATATTTCAATTACCGAAGCTGATTCACTTACTTACACATCGGCAGCCCTAAGGTATAATGCCAACGATTGCAATGCGGCTATTGCCGGCTTTAAAAATTATTTGTCAAGGTTCCCAGATGGGGCCTATACCCTCGAAGCCAATTATTTTACCAGCGAATGTTACAACGCTGCCAAAGACTTTCAGAATGCCCTTGGAGGGTACGATTATGTAAATAGTAAAGGGTTAAACCGTTTCTTTGAAAAAGCTACATTGGAAGCTGCCCGGATCAGTTATTTTGAATTGAAGGATTACAGCAAGGCTAAAAAATATTTTGAATCCCTGGCACGCAGTGCTGTTAACCAGGACAATCAGTTGGAGGCCCTGCGGGGATTGGTTCGCACGTATTACCAGCTTAAAGATTATACCCAGGCAAATGATGCAGCCAAAAACCTGTTGACAAAAAAAGGTATCAGTACCGATGACAAGTCAATTGCGTTTCTTGTGCGTGGAAAATCGCAGCAGGTAAATAACGATTGTGCATCCGCCATAACTTCATTCAAATCGGGCGCAGTCATTAATAAAGCAGCGTGGGGTGCTGAGGCCCGTTACGAAATTGCCAATTGCCAGTTCACTATGAATAATCTTGCCGCCGCTGAAAAAGCGGCATTGGCTGTGATCAAAGAAACTGGTAGTTATGACAACTGGGTAACCAAAAGTTATATTTTACTGGGCGATATTTTTATGCAGCAAAAAGATTATTTCAATGCAAAGGCCACTTACGAGAGTGTGGCAAAAAATTCAGTGATACCCGAACTGAAAAGCGAAGCACAGCAAAAGCTGGATAAGGCTATTGCGGAAGAGAAGGCAGTGAGTAAAGTTAACGATTAAGAAGTGCTTATAATAACAATCCCGATAGCTATCGGGACAAGAACCTAATAAAAAATATTCAATGATCAATATACAATTATCAATGTTCAATAAAAGGAAAAGTAGTTTGTCAATTGCTGTTGCTTCTTTGCTATTTGTCAATTGCTTATTGCCTGTTGCAGCATCTGCACAAAAAGATACACTAAAGAAAACATCCACTGTCGACATCAATTCTGCCTATAAGCCGGTATTGCGTAATGCAGTAAAAATAAATTTTTCAGCAACGCATTTAAATGCCGATACTACCGCACCCAGCTTAACTTATAACATCCCGCCACAAAATTTATTTTTTGCTTACGAGCCAATTCCCCTAACGGCCCTGGCTCTACAGCAGGATACCAATCTTTACCTTGGGTTAAGAAATTATGTAAAGGTTGGTTATGGTAACCTGGCCACTCCTTACGTAAGTGCAGGTTTTAGTTTTGGCGACGGCAAAAAATTCTTAGCCAATATATATGCTGATTATATTTCGTCGAAAGGGAAATTGATGTACCAGGATTATTCAAGGCTGAACCTTAAAGCAATGGGTAGCCTGTTTTTACCAACCAATGAAGTATATGCAGTTGTTGGTGTAAAAATGCATGATAATTTTCTGTATGGATTTGACACGGGCCTTTATAAGTACAGTAAAAAAGATGTGCGCCAGCAGTTTCAGGATATATCCGGTAAGATCGGGATACGCAATACTACAAGAGGAGCGTTTGGGATAAATTATAATCCCCATGTTCAGGTGAGCAATTTTACCAACATCAACAAGCTTTCAGAAACATCCTTTGTTATAACTGCACCGGTTGAAAAACAATTTGGTGAAGCCTTCGCTTTTAAACTGGAAGCAAAAGCAGACATGACATCTTATGCAACAAAAAATTTAACACCGAATAATATAAAGTTCAATAACAATGTTTTCCAGGTTTCACCTTCGCTGGTTTTTTCTACACCACGTGTAAGTATCCATGCCGGTATCATACCAACCTGGGATAACGGAAAATTTGTCTGGCTGCCCAACGTATATGCCGAAGCTTTCATTGCAGAAAATGTTTTTGCTTTCCAGGCCGGGTGGGTTGGCCGTTTAACTAAGAACACTTACCGCAACCTGTCGCTAATCAATCCATATTTAAAAACATTTACCACACAACTAAATACAAAGGAGATCGAGTATTATGGAGGTATAAAGGGTACGCTGGGCAAGCATTTTAACTTTAATGCAAAAGCAGGTTATGTTACCTATACAAACCTGCCTTTCTTTATAAATGATACAGCCACTGATGGGAAGGCATTCGTTATTAGTAATGAGACCAAGGTGAATAATTTTAAAGTGCATGCCGATGTAAGTTATGTAAGCAAAGAGAAATTTACAGCTTCCGCCGGCATCACCTACAATGGATATGTAGGCATGAAGAGCAATGCAAAAGCATGGAATACGCTTCCGTTGGAGTTTACGAGTTCATTGCGGTGGTGGGCATTTAAGCAGGTATTGCTAAAAGCAGATTTTTATGCATTCAGCGGCAGCTTCTACCTTGATAAAGGTAATGTTGCCAAAGCTTTTAAACCGGGTTCTGACCTAAGTGCCGGTATAGAATTTAAGATCAACAAAACTTTTAGTGCCTGGATGGACGTGAACAATATTTTGAACAACAAGTACCAGCGTTGGAATAATTACGAAGTGTATGGTTTGAATTTGTTAGGAGGCGTGAGGGTGAATTTTTAGAGGCCCGGCCTCACCCCGGCCCCCTCTTGAACTTCGTTCGTTCTTTTTCAAAGAACCCCGGTGGGGGAGGAAATATTTTAGAATATTGCGAAGACTATTATATTTTGAACTTCCATCTTTGAGTTCCCTCTCCACCGGAGAGGGGTTGGGGTGAGGCCTCTTTTTCTCTATCTTTGCCCACATGCATTACCAAATCGCTTCCTATCTTTTTCAGCAAAAAACCTGTCCTTTACCAGGCCTGGGAACGTTATCTGTTTTAAACTCCGGTGCCGAAGCTGATTTTACAAATAGACTGATTGCAGCACCCAAACCTTTTATACAGTTTGTTGAAATAGAAACTGATGCAACAGGATTACTCAATTACCTGTGTGCAACAACCGGAGCAAATAAGTATGAAGTAACAGAAGCGCTCGATCACTTTTGCGATGACCTTAGAAATAAAGTAACCCGGCAGCCTGATGTGCAGATAGAAAGTATCGGCAGTTTTTTTGTAGATGCTTCCGGCAAAATAAACTTTAAGCAGGAAGAACTGCCTGTCGCATTTACCCAGCCCGTTTTTGCGGATAGGGTGATACATCCCGATGCCGAGCACCATATTTTAGTGGGCGATAAAGAAACTACCAATACCATAATGACTGAATTGCTTGCTCCACGGTCTGAAGCAAAAGACCGTTGGTGGATATGGGCCATTGTGTTGGGAGCGATCGGGTTGATAGCATTGCTCATTTATTTTACTGAATTGAATGGCATAGCTCCATTCGGGAATACCATTAAACCTTAACCCCTTCATGATCTATTATACCGGTTGCCCCATTTGCAACAGCAGCAATATTCAGCAGTGTCTCTCAGCAACAGATCATACGGTTTCTCAACAAATATTTTCCATCTGGCATTGTAATGCTTGTACGGCAAGGTTTACACAGGATGTGCCCGGCCAGGATGCCATCGGAGCCTTTTATGCTTCCGAAAATTATATTTCGCACAGCGATACAAAAAAAGGGATCATCAACAGCCTGTACCACATTGTACGCAAAAGAACCCTTGGCGCCAAAAGGAGATTAGTGATCGAAGAAACAGGCACAATGAAGGGGACGATACTGGATATTGGTTGCGGCACCGGGGCCTTTTTAAATACTATGAATGAGGCTGACTGGAACATTACAGGATTGGAACCTGACACAGTCGCAAGAACTAAAGCTGCAGAGCTTTATAATATCCAGCCACAAGAATCGGAAAAGCTATTTGAATTAAAGCCGGCTACTTTTAATGCGATAACCATGTGGCATGTGCTGGAGCATGTACATGATCTGCATGCTTACATAAAACAAATAGAAAAATTACTGGCACCCGGTGGAAAAGCTTTTATTGCTGTACCTAACTACACCTCAGAAGATGCAGCTATTTATAAGGAACATTGGGCCGCTTATGATGTACCTCGCCACCTCTATCATTTCTCTCCGCAGAGCATGGAAACATTACTGACGCAACATAACTTAAAGCTTACGGCTGTTAAGCCCATGTGGTTCGATAGTTTTTATGTGAGCATGTTGAGTGAGCAATACAAAAACGGTAAGGGTAATATTATCAAAGCAGTATTGAATGGATTTATTTCAAACTTAGCTGCATGGGGTAATACAAGAAAATGTAGTTCAGTTATTTATGTGATCAGTAAATAGTTTTTAGTATTCAGTATACAGAATTAAGAATCCAATTTCCATTATCAATTCAACTTCAACTCAAACATTTTCGGCCAGCGTTTGCCGGTCACCAGTATTTTTTTTGTTGCTGAATCGTAGGCAATACCGTTTAAAACATCTGTTCTTCCAAGCACAAACTTATCAGCAAAGAATTTCTCCTTCATGCCTTTAAGATCCATTTTGCCAACAACAAATCCACTGGATGGATCAATTTTTATAATAACATCATTTTGATAAATATTCGCAAATACAAAACCATCAATATATTCAAGTTCATTAATCTGGTAGACCGGGTTGCCATTTTCTGTTATCCCGATGGTGCTTTTTAACCTGAAGTCATCAGGATTTACAAAATA
>JANOUJ010000562.1:0-5979 GCA_031416815.1 Chitinophagaceae bacterium | reverse complement strand
CCCATCAGGAATTAGCTTC
The DNA here is from genome assembly GCA_031416815.1 of Chitinophagaceae bacterium. Lineage (GTDB taxonomy): Bacteria > Bacteroidota > Bacteroidia > Chitinophagales > Chitinophagaceae > Ferruginibacter. The sequence goes on along the minus strand of JANOUJ010000562.1, from coordinate 5,960 downwards.
CGTACATCAAAAATTTGCTTTCGCCCCTACGCATAAAAGCTCAATAAAGTTATATCGTACAAGAGTGCCCCGAAAGCTTTCGGGGTAAACTGTGCCAATGAAGCTGAATAGCATTCCTGTAGCTGGGCTCAAAAAAGAAATCGCTCCGTATTATGAGATGCTTCGTTCCTCAGCATGACAGAAGCGAAGGAAACCACAAAGGGCACAAAGAATTCTTTGTGCCCTTTGTGAAAAAATCTTTGTGTTCTTTGCGGTTTAAAATATTCGTCATGGTCAGACGAGTGCGTCACACTAACTCCTTTAACTTCGCCACGACCGTATCAACTTCTTCACGTGTATTGTGTTTACTAAAACTAAAACGCACGGTTACCTGGTTGGGGTTGTTGTTGATGGCACGGATGACATGGCTGCCCTGGTCGGCGCCGCTGGTGCAGGCGCTGCCGCCACTGGCGCAAATATTATTAATGTCGAGATTGAAAAGTATCATCTCCGATCTTTCTGTCTTAGGAAAACTTACGCTGAGTACGGTGTATAAACAACGGCCCAATGCATCGCCGTTGAATGCCACGCCGGGGATATTTTTTTTCAGCTCATCCATCATGTAATACTTCAGCGTGCCGATGTATGCCATGTCTTCTTCGTGGGTAGCGGTTGCCATTTCCAATGCTTTGGCAAAACCTACAATGCCGTATAGATTTTCGGTGCCGGCACGCATGTTTCGTTCCTGTGCGCCGCCGTGTACAAAGGGTTTTATGCGTACGTTCTCATTGATGTATAAAATACCCACGCCTTTTGGTCCGTGAAATTTATGTGCAGCGCCGGTAATAAAATGTACCGGTGTGTTGCGCAGGTCGAAAGGAAAGTGGCCAACAGTTTGCACGGTATCGCTATGAAAAATGGCGCCATACAATTTGCATAATTCGCCAACCATGTGAATGTCTAAAATGTTTCCGATCTCATTATTGGCGTGCATTAGCGTAACCAACACTTTTTCTTCGGCAGCAGCTAATAATTTTTCCAGGTCATCAATATCGATATGTCCGTTGGGTAATAATTTTACATAGCTCACTTTGGCAATGTCCATATTATCGATATGCTGCACAGAGTGGGTTACGGCATGATGTTCAATGGGCGAAGTGATGATGTGTTTACAACCCAGATCACGAATGGCGCAGGAGATTGCGGTATTACTGCTTTCGGTACCGCCGCTGGTAAAAAATATTTCGGCAGGGTGAGCATTTAATATTTTAGCAACACTCTTACGTGCAGTTTCAATTGCCATGCGGCTCTCACGCCCATAAGAATAAATGGAAGACGGATTACCAAACTTTTCTGTCAGGTAAGGCATCATAGTTTCCAGCACCTGTGGGTCGAGTGCGGTGGTGGCGGCGTTGTCGAAATAAATTCTGTTTGAACTCATAGTCACTTGTTATTAGTCATTGGTCATTAGTCATTGTCTCAAACTGAAATATCTGCTTTTGAAAATCGTTGGCCCCACTGACTAATGACCAATGACTTTCCTTTATTACATCATCTTCCCAATATCCTGCATCAGCCTCCTGGCAATATTTTCTGCTGTTGTTTCAAAATTACTTTCGGCGTAAATACGAATAATGTGTTCGGTATTGCTGGTGCGTAAATGTACCCAGTCGTTATCAAACTCTATCTTTAAACCATCCTCGTCATTTACCGGTTGGTTTTTATAGAGGTCTTTAATGTTCTTGAAAATAGTTTTAACATCGGTACCATTGTTCAGCTCAATTTTATTTTTGCTGATAAAATAATCAGGATAGGTATTACGCAATTGGCGTATGGTTTTTTTGCTTTTGGCAAGATGGGTTAAAAAAAGTGCAATGCCAATCAATGCATCGCGGCCATAATGCAGGTCAGGTACGATGATACCGCCATTGCCTTCGCCCCCAATGACCGCATTCACCGCCTTCATTTTATTCACAACATTCACTTCACCAACCATGCTGGGGAAATATTCGCCGCCACGTTTTATGGTAACATCTTTTAAAGCTTTTGTACTTGACATATTGGAAACAGTATTTCCTTTTCTTTTGCTCAACATATAATCGGCCACTGCAACCAAAGTATATTCTTCGCCAAACATACTGCCATCTTCACAAACAAAGCAAAGGCGGTCAACGTCGGGGTCAACAGCAATACCCAGGCTGGCCTTATGCGAAACCACCGCACTGCTTAACTCAGTTAAGTGCTCGGGCAGGGGTTCGGGATTGTGTGCAAAATTTCCGTTTACTTCTGCATTCAGCACGACTATATCCTTTACACCCAATGCTTTTAGCAAGGTGGGTACCGCTGTAGCACCTGTACTGTTTACTGCATCCACCACAATCTTAAAATTCTGTTTTTTTATGGCTGAAATATCTACCAGTTCGTAAGCAAGCACGGCTTCAATATGTTTTTGTAATAAACTTTCATCTTTGCGGTATGTGCCCAGTTTATCTACCCTGGCAAAATTAAAATCTTCCTTTTCAGCGATCGTTAAGATCAATTTACCTTCATCGCCGCTGATGAATTCGCCTTTGTTGTTGAGCAACTTTAATGCATTCCATTCTTTTGGGTTGTGACTGGCAGTAAGAATAATGCCTCCGGCAGCTTCTTCAAAGATAACAGCCATTTCAACAGTTGGTGTAGTGCTTAATCCAAGGTCAACAACATCGAGGCCAAGGCCGATCAATGTATTAACTACCAGGTTGCTCACCATTTCGCCACTTATCCGGCCATCCCGTCCAATAACTATCTTGGAATTGCTGCCTTGTTTTAATATCCAGCTTCCGTAAGCCGCCGCAAACTTCACAATATCAACAGGGGTAAGGTTGTCATTGGTTTTTCCGCCGATAGTGCCTCTAATGCCGGAGATACTCTTTATCAGTGCCATGCTATACCTTTTAGGGAGGGCAAAGATAGGAAAAGTTAATAGTTGATAGTTGATGGTTAATTAGTTGAAGAGCTGTATAATTTATAGGGTCTAACCATTAACCTTTAACTATTAACTTTGTAAAATGCAGCAAAACTGGTTCAAAGATTGGTTCAATTCGCCCTATTACCATCAACTGTATTTTAACAGGGATGATAAAGAAGCCGAAGCATTTATTGATAAGCTGATCAACTACCTGAAACCTGTCCCGGGCAGTAGTATGCTGGATGTTGCCTGTGGCAAGGGCCGCCACTCCATTCAATTAGCCAACCAGGGATTTGATGTTACGGGGATAGATCTGAGCGAGGACAGCATCAATGAGGCATTGCAATTTCAAACAGAGACCCTTCATTTTTATAAGCATGATATGCGATTGCCTTTTTGGATCAATTACTTTGATTATGCATTTAACTTTTTTACCAGCTTTGGTTATTTTAATACCCGTCGTGAGCATGATAATGCCATACGCACCATTGCCCAATCCATAAAAAAGGATGGCATATTTGTGATGGATTTTTTGAATGTACATTATGCCGAAGACCATCTTGTGCATAAATCGGAAAAGGAAATTGGTGGTATCAATTTCCTCATTACTAAATGGTATGACGAAACACATTTTTATAAGAAGATAATTGTGGAGGATGAGGCCCTGCGGGAACCTTTGATCCATACCGAAAAGGTGGCGAAGTTTTCTCTAGGCGACTTTACAGAAATGTTTGCTTACCAGGGTTTGCAGATGCAGGAAGTTTTTGGTGATTATGGATTTGGTAATTATGATGTAAAAAGATCGCAACGGATGCTGATGATTGCGAAGAAGGTGAAAGTGTGATGAGGTGTCTGTCCACTAAACTTACGCTGTAACTTTAATATTACAAGAAACACAAAGACTTCATAAATTTAAAATTTGTTTGTAGTGGCATGACACCTATTTGTTTTTATTGTTGATTAACATCCATCTTGCCGTTTCATACATAGCAGAAGTAAGTTGAGATAAATGTGCCCTAACGGAATCATATTGATGCTGTGTTAAGATGGGCAGGTTATTACGAACCGGCACCATCTCTTCTAATTCCTTATTACTGTTTTTTTGAGGGATAAGAATATTTTTCCTGTAAAAATAATCGTCATTCACAACGCCTATCCAGCCTGGAGCATGATAAACAATGAATGCGGCATTCTCTTTTTTTGTCGGATCAAGCAGGTCTCTGCCAAGCGTTGAATTTATATAAGGTTGCTGTATCATTCCTGCCACCGTAGGCAAGACATCTATTTGCGAAACCGCTTCGCTCCTTTTTTGTGGAGTCAGCAATGCCGGGGCATAAAACAGCAAGGGTACATGCTCATCACTGAGGCGTTGTTCTGTCCAGGCTTTGGGATAAAGTGCTGTTGCATTACCTTCCACGCCATGGTCGCCAATAAAAACAAAAATGGTATTATCAAACCAGGGCGATTTTTTAGCAGCTTCCATAAATTTTTTAATGCAGTAATCCGTATAGGCAAATGCATGGTATTCTTTAAGAGATTCAAACCCGTATTTTGCCAGGTCTTCATTTGTGATAATGTCACGGGCAAAATCAGTATCCTCTGCAGGAATATTAAATGGACGGTGATTGTCGGCCGTTTGTATGATGGCGAAAAAAGGTTTTTGTTCCTTTGCCAGCACTTCATTTGCTTCAAGAAATAAATTTTTATCGCTGATGCCCCAAACATTCAGGCTTGCGGCCTTATATTTTCCTTCTTCATAAACCTTTACCCCATTGATATTATCAATTAGCCCTTTAAAATTATTGAACTGGCTTCTGCCTCCTATAAAATAATATTTTTCGTAACCCACAAAATCATTGATGATGGTGCGCTGGTTTACAGACTCCTGAACTTGTGTTGAAAAGATAGCCGGCTGCACATCGGGAATACCGGTAATAGTTGCAAAAATACCACGGGCAGTGCCAAAGCTTGGTGTAAAGCAGCGTTCAAAAAAAATGCCCTCATTACACATCTGGTTAAAATACGGCGTACTGTTCAAGGGATTACCGCTCATGCTGCTTTTGTACATGCTGAAACTTTCGCAGAGTATCAGTATAACATTGGGCTGGCTTTCTAAAGCTTTGCTTCCGGGTTGAACCAGCCTGCTGTAATAGTTTTTCGAATGATTAAGTTCTTTTAACTGCAAAAAATCCGATATGTACTTGTAGTATTCGGTTGCGTGGGTATTACGATCCGGATTAATCTTTTTGAGCGTTGTAAAAAAATTCTGCATCGGGTTTAATGCCAGGTTGCTTTTAAACCCGTCATTTAAATTAAATGCCCTGAAAATATCCAGCGGTTTTAATGTTAAAAAACCGTAAACAAACCATCCCATCAGCAGTAAGGCAGTTGCATGCCATCTGCGGCGGTAAGTAAATTTATGAATGTTCATATTCTTTTCAGTAACATCAACATGCAGTTTGCGAAACATCCAGGTCATCATCATTACTGCACCAATCAGCCCTAATAATATCCACACCACGGGGTAACTTTCCCAAACCATTTGCAAACTTTCCCGTGGATCCCTGACAAAGATTAAAGCATCGGCATTAAGCCTGGCATTAATGTAGGCAAACTGGCCGAAATCAGCTCCATAAAAAAACAATACAAGTAAAGTGGTTACACCCAAATACATTGTCCAGAGCTTTTTGCCACGCTCACTTGTAAAGGGCGATAATGGTGGAAACAAGGAAACGATTGCAATGGGCAAAAGGATCACTGCGATCCAGCGCAGATCGTATTTGAGGCCCAGCCAGAAGGAGGGAAGCAGATCCGTAACTGCGATGGAACCCGGTTTAAAGAAGATGACTGTTGCGATCCTGAAAGCCGTGAATATGCATAAGTATATCAGGAATAGTTTTACTATCCATTGTATAGTTTTGGGAACACGCCAGCTTATCAGCATATTTTAAGATTTCCTTAGCCCGAACGAGGAATGCGAATATACAAACAGTTAAACAGCTTTGTGCAGATAGGATGATAGCCGAAAAAC
>JANOUJ010000561.1:0-4841 GCA_031416815.1 Chitinophagaceae bacterium | reverse complement strand
GATTATTATTCCATGCGCTATAAAAATTTTAACGACGACCTGAGGAGTTTTATACATAACGTATTATTGGAAGGCAATTTTAAAGACAGCAAGATCCATAGTGATGATATTGCCTATTTTGCGCCAACCGTTAAAACCTGGAATCGTATGTTTTATATCCAGGGAAATGTAAAGGGGCCAATTGATAATCTTACCGGAAAAAAAATAAATGTAAAAAGTGCCAATACCACTTTAGATGGGGATATTACTTTAAAGGGTCTGCCCGATATTAAGAATACTTTTATTGATGTTAGATCGAATAAACTAAATACCAATTACAACGATCTTGTCACACTGATCCCGTCGTTAAAAAAAATTAAAAATCCACGGCTGGATCAGCTAGGTAATATTGGTTTTAAAGGAAATTTTACAGGCTTCATTAATGACTTTGTTGCCTACGGCAATATCAGTACAAGCCTTGGTAATTTAAATGCAGATCTAAATATGAAATTACCGGCCAATAAGGCCCCAATATATTCCGGTAAAATTTCTTCAGCCGGTTTTAGCCTGGGTAGGTTTTTCAATAATTCAAAATTAGGGACTGTTGCACTTGATGGAAAAGTTAAAGGAAGCGGATTTAATATAAAGACCCTTGATGCAAATTTTGACGGTAAAATTCATAGAGTGGAATTTTCCGGCTATCCTTATCAAAATATAACCATTAATGGAAAATTTGTAAAAAGCGTCTTTACCGGTAACCTCGATATTGATGACCCCAATTTAAAGATCGTTGGTCTCAACGGTTCTGTGAATTTACTGGGCGATAGTACCAGGTTTAATTTTACTGCCGATCTGCAAAAGGCAAATCTGCAACAACTACGCATCACCAAAGCGGCATTTACTTTGTCGGGACTTTTGAACTTTGATTTTAATGGCGACAATATTGATAATTTTTTGGGGACGGCAAAAATGTACAACGCCACCCTTTTGCATGATACGGCCCGGTTATCATTTGATTATTTAACCCTGAAGTCATTTATGGATAGTGGTCGTAAAACATTGTCGGTACAAAGCAATGAGGTTGAAGGATACATTACGGGCCGGTTCAGGATATTAGAGCTGCCCGATGCCTTTAATGTTTTTCTTAACCGCTATTACCCTTCTTATTTTAAAGACCCCGGCTATGACATTGGCGACCAGGATTTTTCTTTCCAGATAAAAACACGGGTGGTGAATGATTATGTGAAGCTTTTTGATAAACGTTTGAGCGGATTTGACAATTCACTTTTTTCCGGCAACCTCAGGCTGGCACAAAATGAATTTAATATCAGTGCCTCGGTACCGCAGTTCAGCTATGATGGTAAAAGCTTTGAAAGCATTGAGATAACCGGAAAAGGAAACCGCGACAGTTTAAATACAATTGTATCGTTAGGAGATTTTTCATTGTCAGACAGTTTGCATTTTCCCAATACAAAACTGATCTTAAGTTCAAGTAATGACATTTCAAATATCCAGTTATCAACCAGTGCAAGCAAAACTATCAGCGATGCACAGTTGAATGCACGTGTGCAAACATTTACAGATGGCGTAAAGATCAACTTCGCCCCCTCTTCATTTATTTTAAATGATAAAAAATGGAACCTGGCAAAAGATGGTGAGATAACACTGCGTAAATCTGTTATACAAGCCAATGACGTGCGCTTTATGCAGGGCAACCAGGAGATCATCATTTCAACCGAGAAAGATGCAGTGACCAATAATACAACACTGGTGGCCAAACTGAAAACAGTAAACATCAACGATTTTACCGCACTTGTTTTAAAGCAGCCAAGGCTTGAAGGTATTTTAACCGGTACGCTTAAATTAAAGGACCCGTTTGGAAAGCAGATCATTGAGTTTGATGCTGCCGCAGAAGACTTCAGGCTTGATAATACTGCATTGGGAACTGTAAAATTAAAAGGCGACATCAATTTAACCACCGGGCTTATCACAGCAAAAGGAAATGCCGACAATGAAAAGAATAAGTTTGATATTGACGGTAGTTATAATTACAAAGACTCTGCTGCCAATAAAATGAATTTTGCACTGCGGGCCGAAAAGTTCGACATCAGCCTTTTAAATAATTACCTCGGCAGCATTTTCAGCGACATACAAGGAAATATCAACACCAGTGACCTGAAAGTTTACAGCGGGCCAGACCACAATTATGTTACCGGTACTGTTAACATAACGGAAGGCGAACTGAAAATAATTTATACGCAGTGTAAATACAGGTTCACCAACGAAACCATTATTTTTAATCCGGATGAAATTGACTTTGGCCTGCTGCAGCTAAAGGATACATTGAACAATACAGGTACTGCCAGCGGTAAATTACAGCATCGGTTTTTTAACGAATTTGGATTTGAGAATATTCGTTTTGAAACCGGCAAAATGCTTTTATTAAATACTACCAGCAGAAACAATAGCCAGTTTTATGGAAAAGTGATCGGCAGGGCCCTCATGACTTTGAATGGACCGGTGACCGATATGCGAATGAATATAAACGGCGAACCTTCGGCTGTTGACAGCAGCCATATATACATCCCTACCGGTAATAGTAGCAAGGAATATGGTAAGATAGATTACATTGATTTTATACAGTATGGTAGCAAGATGGAGGATGAGTATAAAGGCAGAAAAGAATCCAATTTTTTAGTGAATATGAATTTAAAGGCTAACCCTGCCTGTAAGATTGATGTAATACTTGATGAAACCACGGGTGATGTTATCAAAGGCAGCGGCAATGGATCGCTGAGCATAACTGTTGGAAGCAAAGAACCCTTAAGCATCAGGGGGCGGTATGATATTACCGATGGTGAATACAAATTCAATTTTCAAACCTTTTTACAGAAATACTTCAACATCATGGATGGCTCTTCCATAACATGGAACGGCGATCCGTACCTGGCACAAATAAATATAGATGCAGAATACCTGGCAAAAAAAGTTGACCTGAGTAATTTAAGTTCATCAACCAAACAAAAAGAAAATGTAACCATCATTGCCCATATATCCGGTGTACTTAATAAACCCATCATTAAATTCGAGTTCCGGTTGCCCGCAAGCAGCGCTTTAAGCAAAGATTTTTTTACTTTAAATAAACTGGAGGCGCTTAAAAATGATGAAAATGAAATGAACAAGCAGGTAGCCAGTCTTTTAATTTTTAATTCTTTTATTTCAGTTGATCAAAACCAGGGTTTTATTACGGGTGGAAACACCATCGGTATAGCTACATCTACCATCGGTGGTATCGTTTCAGGCTGGCTAACAAACCTTTTTAATAAAGAACTTGAAAAAGCTACCAATGGGGTGGTTTCCACTTATTTCGACATTAATTCAACTTTTGACCTGCAAAGTAAAGCCGCCCTTTTACAGGCTAATTTAAGCGCCGGTGTAAAACTGGTATTGAGCAGTCGGCTTATAGTTTTGATTGGCGGTAATCTTGATTACAACAATCCATACGCCCAGTTGAATAGAAGGGGATTGTTAACCCCGGATATCAATGTGGAGTGGTCGCTGAGTAATGATGGTTCCTTAAAAATTATCGGATTTAACCGCACCAGTGTGGATCTTGCCCAGGGCCAAAGGAACAGGTCGGGTATTAAACTATCTTACCGGAAAGATTTTGATAAGCCATCAGAGATCTTTGCGCCCAACCGAGAGAGAAGAAGGAACCGCCTCGCTATTGAAAAAAAGGAATAGCAACGTGAGACCTGAATCGTGAGTCGTGAATAAAACGCAAGCAGTATTCACTTTAGGATGCTTCTCTCACGTCTGACCACTCACGATTCACGACTCTCATTCAAAATCTCATGCCCCATCTTATCCTTTTTCGTCTGTAAATATTTTTCATTATGCGGATTAGAAGCAATTTCGATCTGTACATTTTCAACAACCTCTAAACCATATCCCAGCAAGCCTGCACGTTTACGGGGATTATTGCTCATCAGTTTCATTTTACCAACGCCCAGGTGGCGCAATATTTGTGCGCCAACACCGTAATCCCGGCCATCCATATCAAAACCAAGTTCCAGGTTGGCCTCTACGGTATCAAGCCCTTGTTCCTGCAACTTATAAGCTTTCAGCTTATTTAACAGGCCAATGCCACGGCCCTCCTGGTTCATGTAGAGCACCAACCCCTTTCCCGCCTGTTCCACCATTTTCAGGGCATGGTGCAGTTGGTCGCCGCAATCACACCGTAAAGAACCAAGAATATCACCTGTCATACAACTGCTGTGTACCCTTACCAAAACCGGTTCATCTTTTTGCCATTCACCTTTTTTAAGCGCCAGGTGAATTTCCCCTGTATTAACCTGTTCAAAAGCTATCAATTCAAAACTGCCATATTTAGTAGGCATATTCACCCGTACTTCTTCCTTTATTAAACTTTCCTGCTGCAGGCGGTATTCGATCAGGTCCTTAATGGAAATTAACTTAAGGTCAAACTTTTTTGCTATCTCCTTTAATTCTGGTAAACGGGCCATGCTGCCGTCCTCATTCATAATTTCAACCAGTACGCCTGCGGGAGCAAAACCTGCCAACCGCGACATATCAATGGTAGCCTCTGTATGGCCCGAACGGCGCAAAACGCCACCTTTTTTTGCCTTCAGAGGAAAAATGTGGCCAGGCCGTCCGAGGTCCTCGGGACGTGTAGCGGGGTTTACCAACGCGTTTACGGTTTTAGACCTGTCGTGGGCGGAGATGCCCGTGGTGCAACCATTCCCAAGCAGATCAATACTTACGGTAAAGGCTGTTTCATGCAGCGAGGTATTATCAACAACCATCGGCTGCAGGTTTAATTCAACACAACGCTCTTCTGT
>JANOUJ010000560.1:0-7597 GCA_031416815.1 Chitinophagaceae bacterium | reverse complement strand
GGTACAAACCACCAGTCCAAGCAGCATACCGGTTGTTTGTAAAGTATCTGTATAAATAATTGTTTTTACGCCGCCTTCAAAAGTGTATAATAAAATAAGTGCCAAAATAACCAACGTGGTTACAATAAAAGGAATATGTAGTTTGTCAAAAATAAAAAGCTGCAGAATACTGATTACCAGGTAAAGACGTGCTGTGGCGCCAACTACACGGCTAAGTATGAAAAAAAATGCACCAGCTTTATGTGCATTGATGCCAAACCGCTTTTCCAGGTAAGTATAAATGGATGTAAGGTTCAATTTGTAATACAATGGTATTAGCACAAAAGCAATAACCATGTAGCCAATTAAATAACCAAGCACTATCTGGAAGTAATAAAAATTTCCGCTACCTACGCCACCCGGCACACTCACAAATGTTACGCCACTAAGGCTTGTTCCAATCATACCAAATGCTACCAGCATCCAGTTACTATTGCGGTTGCCTATAAAGAAAGATTCGTTATTGCTGCCACGGGATGTGAAATAAGCAACGGTAAGCAACAAAACAAAATACCCGATAACAAATGAAAACAAAATGATTGGAGACATATAGATCGTTTATTTAAAAATAATCTTGAAAATAGAGAAAATATCGTGTCTTTGCCAATATTAAACTATAAAGTTTTATGAAGATAAACTCCCTAGCGGTTTTTTGTGGTTCTAAAAGTGGTATTAACCCCTTGTATGAAGCGGAAGCAAGAACATTGGGACATTTGCTGGCCTCTAAAAAAATTAAACTGATCTATGGCGGCGGCAATAAAGGCATTATGGGTTCAGTATCAAATGGCGTTTTGGAAAAAGATGGAAACGTGGTTGGCATTATTCCCGAGATACTAAAGAACCGGGAACATCATCACAGGGGCATAACAGAATTAATTATTGTTGATGACATGCACACCCGTAAAAAAATACTATACGAAAAGTGTGATGCCGCCATCATATTACCCGGCGGCTTTGGCACAATGGATGAATTTTTTGAAATGCTTACCTGGAACCAACTAAGTATCCACGACAAAAAAATATTTATACTAAACACAGCCGGCTTTTACAACCATTTATTAGCGTTTGCACAAACCATGCAGGATGAAGGTTTTTTATATGATAAAATTGAAGACAAACTGGTTGTGCTTAAACAGGCAGATGAAATTTTAAAATACCTGTAAGATTATTACCTGTTGTTTCGACCCTGAAATAAAGCGATATTGTAACCAGCCCTGATGATAGGCAACGCCCTTCGCAATTCATCAACATAAGGAGAATTTTTAGACCTTGAAACATCCCACATCACAGAAAGATAATAATAACTGCTGCCTGTTCCCTCACGACCGCCGGCATAACCACCACCAACCAAAAAGCTGCTGGCATTTAAATTTTCACGGGATGGAAGATAAATAATACTGTTATTAGTGGGTATATACCGGTAATTGATCAAGTTGAATTCGTATTGTGCCTGTGCAAATACGAATCTGAATGGATAGATCCGTACAAAAGCACCGGGACCATAAATGGTTTGCCTGATCTTATCACCGTATTCATTATAATCTCTTACTGAAGTATAGCTAAAGTTTGTAGAGATGGCAACATCAAGATACTTGTTTAAGCTATACCCAATATAAGGACTGATGCCTAATACCGTGCTTGAATTGGAAAATCCAAGGTTTACATTTCCGCCTATAAATATATTTTCTTTTTTAAATCCGCCCTTTTTTTCTTCGCTAGCTTTTTTTTCTTCATCCTGGGCCTGCAAAGCGTAAGAACTACTAATCAATGCAAAAACAATTGCAACTTTTTTCATGTGTATCTATTATTAATTAAACGATTTTTACAAGGTCAGACGAGGACGTCAGACCGTGTTATGCCATGTCAAATATTTTACCGCTGTTTAAAATATTGTTTGGATCAAAAACTTTTTTGATCCCGATCATCAGTTGCAATCCAGCCTCATCAAAAACAATATCCATGTATGGTTTTTGTATCAGGCCTATGCCATGCTCGCCGCTGATGGTACCACCCAAAGACTTTACCAGTTTAAACAAAGCTTGTAATGCTGGTATCACATCCGGATTATTCAAACTGTAAATACTGCCGGGTTTTTTAATCCGTATATGCAGGTTACCATCGCCGGCATGGCCATAACAAACTACATCAAAATCATACTGCTTACCCAACGCCTTTACTCCGTTAATCAAGGCTGGTAACTCGGCCCGAGGCACAACCGTATCTTCTTCAATGGTGTAGCCATCTATCTTCACCGCTTCTGCAACACGCCGGCGCAATTTCCAAAGCTCTGCTTTCTGCTGGGCGTCATCTGCAAAAAAAACATCGCCACATTCATATTGCAAAAGCAATGCTGCAATGGCTTCCATTTCGCTCATTAAAGTCTCCAGGTGGTTTCCATCCACTTCAATGATCAAATGCGCTTCCATATCATCAGTAACAGGTACGGCTGCGCTATCCACAAACCTGCTTACAATTTTCAAAGCATTTATTTCAACCAGTTCCATAGCGCTGGGTGTAAAACCTGCACGAAAAATGGCACTCACTGCCGCCCCTGCTTTTTCCAGCGAATTGAAAGGAACCAGCATCAGCAAATCGTATTTTGGATGGGGCAGCAGCTTTAAAACGATCTTTGTAACAATGGCTAAAGTTCCTTCACTTCCAACAATCAATTGTGTTAAATTATAACCCGTTGAATTTTTTAACACATTTGCACCGGTCCAAATGATTTCGCCGGTGGGTAAAACGATCTGCAGGTTCAGCACATAATCTTTCACCACACCATATTTTACAGCTTTTGGCCCGCCACTGTTTTCTGCAACATTTCCGCCAATAAAACAACTTCCCCTGCTGCTTGGATCCGGTGGGTAAAACAAACCTTTTTCTTTAACAGCGTTTTGAAGCACTTCTGTAATAACCCCCGGCTCAGTTGTTACCTGCAGGTTACGTTCGTCAATTTCAATGATGGAATTCATTCTTTCCATGGAAAGCAATACGCCACCCAGGTGTGGCAATGCTCCCCCGCTGAGGCCGGTGCCTGCGCCACGTGGTGTAACCGGTATTTTATGTTTGTTACAGATCACCATGATCTGGCTGATCTCTTCGGGTGTTCTGGGTTTTATGACAATATCGGGCAAAAAATGAAGGTTCTCGGTTTCATCATGTGCATAATTATTCAGGCTTTCTTCATCAGCCAATACATAAGCATCACCTACAATATTTTTAAACAGCTCAATAAAACCGGTTGTATTTTCTTTCACTTCAGCAGCAGTTGGCATGTAACATTATTTGTGTAAAAATCGTATAAAATAGCGAGTTGATAAAATCCTGTTCATTTTACGAAAGTGCTGTAAAAATGTTAAATTTTTTTAACGATTTGAAAAAAACGAAATAGAAATTTACATTTGATACGAATATGTTCGTAATGAATTTTTAACCAACCAAAAAGTATAGCCATGAAACAATTTTTTTTAAACCACAAAAAAACCATCGCCGGTGTCTTCTCCATGCTGCTGATCGGTGGCATTACCATGTCGTTCCAGAATTCGCCCTTAGGTTACAGTGAGTTTACCGGTCAGGATGAATTTGAATACCAGGGTTGCGCCACGGATACCTTACCCTCACCCGACAGAGAAGGTATAAAAATGAAAGATTTCGATAAACTGAATGCCGAACTGGACAAGACCCTGGGAAAGGTAGATGCAGAATTAAAAGGTTTGGATTTTTCTAAATTGCAAAAAGATGCTGAACTGGCATTGAAAGAGATAGACATAGATAAGATGATGCAACATGTGGAGCTTGCATTACAAAATGTGAACCTTGATAAGATCATAGGAGAAGTAGGTGCTTCACTGAAGGATATTAACATGGATTATAAAGGTGAAGAAATTGAAAAAGCACTGGCTGAAGCGTCCCGTGAAATGGAACAAGCAAAGCTTGAGTTAAAGCAGGTTGATAGAGAAGTGATAAAAAAGGAACTCGCCAATGCCAAAAAAGAAATTGAAAAAAGTAAACTGGAGATCGGTAAAATCGATATGAATAAGATCATGGATGAAGCCCATGCCGGTATCAATAAGGCAAAAGATGAACTTAAACTTACCAAAGAAATGTTTATAGAAATGGAGAAGGATGGATTGGTCAATTTAAAAGCCGGCTTTACCATTGAATACAAGAACAAGGAACTTTATATTGACGAAAAAAAAAAAGATCGAAAAACTACAGATAAGTACCGTAAATATTTTAAAGGTGACCATTTTAAGATGACCATAGAGAAAGAATAAAAAGCCTACGCCCCGAAAAACTGAACAAGCATCTGCCATCTGGTGGATGCTTTTTATTTGATCAGAACTTAGGACAGATAGAAGCCCTGTCTACATTATCAGGATAAAATCCTTTTTTAATGAGACTAAACTCGATGGCACCGCGGTACCCGTTGTATTTGCTAAGGCCGGACATGGTAACATCATAACTAAATACAAGCTGAAGTTTATTTGTTTCAAAGCCAAGCATAGGTACGATGGCATCGCCCAGGCGATAATAAACACCGGCTATAAATTGCTGCTCACCAAATTCCGATAAGTTATAATTTGCATTGAGCCCAAAAACCAGGTCGGTGGCTTTTGCCTGTGTGGAAAAATATGCGTTGGGGTTTACAATAATCCGGTCGTTCAATTTCAAAATAGCATTTGCAAAACCAGTGTGTCGCATAGGTATACGGCCATTCACAGAATTATCTCCAAAAAAAGTTTCTTTAGGGCGGTTAACGTGTTGTATGGAGTAACCTGCATTAATGTATACATTTTCATCAGGAAAATAAGCATAGTTCATCCCTACATGCATGTCCATATAACTTACATAGTTATTTGTAAATACAACACTGGTTGGTAATTTACTGTCAAAAAATTTTCCATCAAACTGATCAGGAAATTTCAATTTAGATTCATTGATATGTTTGTTTGCCCAGCCAATATTAAAACCAGCAGAAAGCAGGCTGCTTAAACCGAGCATTTGATGATATGCTACGGAGCCATAAACTTTGGTGCTGCTCAAACTGCCTGTACCGGCCTTATCATTCAATATTAAACCACCCAAACCAAGCCATCCATTTTCCAATCTATCCCGAAAAACCTGTGCATCTCCAAAAGCACTCATAGTTTTATACGGTACCGACATTACTGAGCTCCATTGATTGCGGTAATTAACACCTATCCGGTAATCAGCATCAGGTATAAAACCTGTGTTGGCAGGGTTGGTCACTAACGGAGAATTGAAGAATTGTGAAAAATGCAGATCCTGTGCCTGAATGGAGGTTTGAACCAGCAGGCTGCAAATTATGAACAATGATATTATTATCTTTTTAAACATCGTTTTTAATATCGTGAGGCGTGAATGGTGAATCGTGAAAATGTCGCAAAAATCTTTCCAATTATCAATCACTCCTCAACACAAAAATTTATTACCAATTATTTATTACTAAACACAATCTTCGCTTTCATCTTCCAGGTCCCTCTCCTTTGAAGAGGGGTTGGGGTGAGGCCGTTTATTATCGTAACAAACTAATATCTCCTGTCTTCCTCAACTTCTGCCCATCTGTAAATTCTACATCCAACGTATAAGTGTACACATCCATGGGTTGTAATGCTCCCTTAAAAGTTCCATCCCAACCCTGGTTCCGGTCAGAAGATGCAAAAACAACCTGGCCCCAGCGGTTAAATATTTTCCAGTTCATTGTACCAATACCAAATCCTTTCACTTTCACAACTCCATTTTCGCCAAAGCGACCGGGGGTAAAAGCATTGGGAACATCGAGCAAAGGCACTATAATCACGGGCACATCTAAGGTTAAACTATCCACACAATTTGCTACGTTATAAGCATAAAGTGTAGCCTGAAAACTTCCTGTTGTATTGTATTGATGGGTAGGTTCAAACGCAGTTGAACTTTCACCATCTCCAAAATTCCACAAATACCTGTTTGCTCCTGAAGACAAATTCCTAAACCTTGTTAACGCATTTTCTACCGGTGGATTGGGTGTCCAGCTGAAATTGGCTGTAGGTATGGGGAAAACCGTAATGGCAAAATAGGCTGATGTATCCCGTTTATTACAGGTACTGGTATCAATAGCAATCAGCCGTACATTATATGTGCCGGTGGCATTGTAAGTATAAGTTGGTTCAAAATCTGTTGATACATCGCCATTGCCAAACTCCCATATCCAGTCGGTACCGCCTTGCGATAAATTCTTAAACACCGGAGTATAAGGCACACAGCCCCGGTTTGATGTTGAAAAAATGGCTTTTACATTGGGGCTGATACGCAGTTGCTTTATTGCAGTATCAGGTGCATTACAAAAGGTGGTATCATCTACTATTAACGTAACTATATAAGTACCGGTTGATGCATAGGTATGATTTATTGGGCCAAAACCAGTACGAACCTTCGGAGTATTATCGCCAAAATCCCATAGAAAGCTCTGGCTGGTATAATTTGGAACGGTAGCCACGGATTGATTGACAAACTGGTAACGCAAACTGTTGCAGGAATCTAATTTAAAGAATGAAAAATCTGCGTTGATATTATTGTTACCTACTTTCACCGTTACATAAGCAGTATCAGAGATATTACAAGTGGCCGAATCGATAGAAATAAGCATCAACGGAAAACTGCCGGTCTGATTGTAGGTAAGCGAAACGCTATTATTTGGTGCATATGTGGTGTCTCTTTGTGTAGTGCTGAAAGGATCATTGTAAATCCAGATATACATTTTACCTTTTGCAAGCGTATCAGTAAATCTAACTGTTAAAGGGACACAACCGATCGTATCAACCACACCATTAACTGTTGCTTTAACACTGGCGCCAATACCGGCAAAATTCATTTCTATTTTTACTGCCGCCTGGTTGCAACCGTCTCCATTAGGTGACCTATTAACAGCTGACCATACACCTGGTGTAGTTGGAAATCTATTGGAAGCATTCGTAGGAGTGCCACAACCACATATAGCCTGGTAAATAACTCCATTGGCATCAAAGCGGCTGGTACCACCATCTACGTGATCGCCCAAACTACCGTTCTGGCCAAAATGAGAACCAAAAAGCTGGCTTTGCGCATTTTTCTCCAAAACAAAAAAGTAAAAATCCTGCCCGTCGGCAGCTGGAATTCCTGCTAACGGGTTTACCACAGGCATGCCGCCGGTTCCGGCAGAAGGATATCCTTGTTCAATATTAATGCCACCGCCCCAGCCTGAGACATATACATTTTCACACCGGTCCACTAAAAAGGCAACAGGCGAAAGGTTGGGCACGGCTGCAGCGCTACCAAAAACGGTTGAATATACATACTCCGAAAGATCGGGTTTAATTTTACTGATAAATTGCTTGCTCCCCGGATTATTAAAAATTGGACCAGCGCCCGGCGCTTTTACGGTCCAAGAGCCGGTGGTTGTACCCATGATATAGAGAAATCCATTTTTATCGGACTGGATGCCATAAACCATATCATTTCCGGGTGTGCCCTGGTATGTAGTTCTTACAATTCCCGAACCATCATTTAATATCTGTGT
>JANOUJ010000559.1:0-3201 GCA_031416815.1 Chitinophagaceae bacterium | reverse complement strand
CCCCTTTTTATAAATTTTTTATTTTTAAAAAACATATAAAACTCAGGGATAAAATCAATATTTACCACCATCTTAATGGTATTGTTATTTTCAGTTAACGCTATGGGATGCCAGGCAGATGTAGTATTACCGATCAATCTTATCTGGATACTTTTTAGCTCCTGCTTTTTTATTTTACAATTACTTCCAACATTAGCCAGGCAGGATTTTGAAGTATCATTATTAGTCAGCACTTCAATATCCTTAAATAAAAAACCCGTGCTGTTTTTAATATCGTCAATTTGAATATATGGTGAACTTGTCTTAGTATAGCCTTGAGTTATCGTGACCGGGATCTCCTTTTTCTGAACACTACTGTTTACCACAATGGTTTTTCCTTTTTTCTCCCAGGTTCCTTTAGAATAATAATCATAATGATCTCCGTGTACCGAAAAAGCATATGTTTTATTTTTATGCAGTTCCAATAATATGGATTCTGACTGGGCTTCATTCAAAAAATTGTAAATACCAACAATACTATCATTTACCGGTGGGGTTTCTAAACCTGCTTTACTTACATTACAAGCGCTGCTTGAAAATAAAAACGCTATACCAGAGAGGATTATTAACAGCTTCATATATTTAAGTTTAACCGTTTCCATTTTTAAGCATTTCTCACCGTATTAGTTTAGGGGTTGTAGCATTTATTCGATGAAAATAATCAAATATCAAACCAATAATACTATTTCTCAAAAATTAGATTCTACCTTTGCTTCGATAAAGATGATAGCAATTGCAACAGTTGAATGGAGCGTCGCCATCTGCCGATGCTTTGGGTACAACGGCCGGTGACCATAATTAATAACAAAACACAATAAAAGCTCCGCCAGTGGCGGATTTAGGGCAATATGTCGGAACAATCACAAACCTTTATAGCCAAAACTACAGTTAAAGCTGCTGACCTGGAGCATAGGCGCAAGATCAATTTTAACATTGGCAAATACAATGCGGTAGTACCAAAAGGTAAGGAGCAGTTTGCCGATGTACACCTGGCCAGGGAAAGGGCCAAAAATATAAAATGGCGTGCCATTGAAACCTTGGACCAGCAACTGGAAGAGTTTGAACGGAATTTTACAAAGCGTGGTGGCAAAGTGATATGGGCCGAAAATAGTGAACAGGCCATTGAAGAAATATTAAAGATCTGCAAAGAAAAGAATTGCAGCTCGCTGGTGAAGAGCAAGAGTATGGTAACCGAAGAAATTCACCTGAATGCGGCGCTGGAAAAAAATGGCATTGACAGTGTGGAAACCGACCTGGGCGAATATATTCAGCAACTGGATGGCGAAGCACCATACCATATTGTAACACCGGCCATGCACAAAAGCAAGGAAGATGTTGCCAGGTTGTTCAATAAAAAACTGGGCACTGATATTAATTTAACACCGGCAGAGTTAACACAGGTTGCCCGGGTGATCCTTCGTGAAAAATATGTGCAGGCCGAAGTTGGTGTTACCGGTGCCAATTTCATCATCAGCGATATTGGCGGCATTGCAGTTACCGAAAATGAAGGCAATGCAAGGTTGAGCTGTGCTTTTCCAAAAACACATATTGTTATTGTGGGCATCGAAAAATTGATCCCTTCTTTAACGGACCTTGGGCTTTTCTGGCCGCTGCTTTCCACTTTCGGAACCGGTCAAAAAATTACGGTGTACAATACCATTGTAACCGGTCCAAGGCAGGAGAATGAAACCGATGGGCCTGAAGAGATGTATGTGATACTGCTCGATAATGGTCGTACCAATATATTACAAAATCCAAAACAAAGGGAGAGTTTGTACTGTATACGTTGCGGTGCTTGTTTAAATGCATGCCCCATTTATAAAAATATTGGCGGCCATGCTTATGGTGCTACTTACAGTGGCCCCATTGGCAGTGTAATTACGCCGCACCTGCAGGGTATGGATGAGTTCAAACATTTAAGTTATGCATCATCGCTTTGCGGTAATTGTACTGAAGTATGTGCAGTAAAAATAAATTTACACGAACTGCTGCTGGAAAACAGGCACGAATCGGTGGATGAGGGTTTAACAACCTTTACCGAACGCATGGCCTGGAAAGCCTGGCGGCTGGCGAGTTTGAAAAGAAGCTTTATGAATTTAGGTAGCGGTACCTTAAAAAATAAAGTGGTCAATGGCATGTTCAAAGGCTGGAACAGAAATCGCAGCGATTTAAATTTCAGCCAGAAAACATTTAACCAAATGTGGAAGGAGCGATATAAAAATTAATTGTAAATTTGTGAAAACGGTTTTATGGAACAAATATTTACTGCACATATAGAACAGGATATTGAAACCGGTTATTTCATTGGAATGATCCCTGCTGTGCCTGGTGCACATACACAGGCTAAAAGCCTTGATGAGCTTTCTGTAAGACTTAAAGAAGTGTTGGAACTTTGCCTTGAAGAACTTCCAACTGATGAACGAAATGATATTCCCCGATTCTTTGGTACTCAACAAATAGCTATTGCTGTATGAGCAAACTCCCGATTGTAAATGCAAAACAACTGGAAAAATTATTGCTACAATTAGGTTTTATTATCCAACGACAAAAAGGAAGTCATAAATTTTATAGACATCCCGATGGAAGGTATACAACCATTCCGCATCATCCGGGAGAAGATTTAAGTCGCCCTTTGATTAAGACAATCCTGAACCAGATAGATTTATCTTCAGAAGAATTTATTCAACTACTGAATAAATAAACATGCTTTTAATTTTTTCCCATATAGTTTCGCCTAGGCTTCAATATATCTGTTCTTTTATTTTTAAAGAACAGATGGGCATAGATCATGAATTGACCATTGATTCAGAGGCATTTAAAAGTTACAGCGGTGCAAAGATTAATTACAGCGATTCAAAAATTGCTGATGATGAATTTTACATTCAAAATCATCCTTTACTTTTTGAAAATGATAATAAACCCCAAGAAGTAAATTGTTTTACTATTAATGGCAACAAGGCTTTTTTCAAAACAGCGAATAGCGATTTCCCCTTTGACATTTTTGCGGCGGCGTTTTACCTGCTGAGCCGTTACGAAGAATACCTGCCGCATGAAAAAGATATGTATGGCAGGTTTGCACATGAAAATTCATTGGCTTACAAGGAAGGATTTTTAAATGTTCCACTGATCAACACGTGGATCATAGACCTGGCGGAAAGTTTA
>JANOUJ010000558.1:0-14183 GCA_031416815.1 Chitinophagaceae bacterium | reverse complement strand
GAAAAATAAGGGATATTGGCGGGTTGGCAAAAAAAAAGGGCAATAATCATTTAAAATATTGTCCACAAAATGGTAATCAGCAGGCTGTTCTTTCGGGTGAGTGTAGGCACGGTGTCAGGCCACTAAGAAAACTCCTGCACCTGTCTCTACTTATAGCCTGTGGGCGGCAGGACTCGCCGTGTTTTAAAATGGAGTGCTGAGATTCCTACCCTCTAAAAATTCAGCACTTCTTATTTCCCTTTTTTTCAGGTATGTTACCAATATACAAATAAATAATGCCCCGTAGTACGGCGAGTCCTGCACGCCGCTGCACCAGGCTAAAGCAGAGACTCGCCTGAGAAGAAACCTGGGCGGGCTTTATTTGGGTAGTGAGTTAGGAACCGAGGCTTCGATACAGCACACAAAAAAAAGAGTTGTAATGATCAACTCTTTTTTTAGTATCCATAAAAAAACCCTTACTTATGCTTCAACTGCTTCTTCTTCCGCTGCCTCCAGGTTAATGGCGCTTTCAGCCACTTCGGTCAATTTCATGTCTGCAGCTTTTTCTTCTTCCAGGGTTTCCTGTAAAAGTTCCGCCACTTCCTCTTCTCCCAACAAGGTTGCAAATGCAGCCAAGGTGCCGTAAGATGCGATCTCATAATGTTCTACTTTTTGCGCTGCAGCAATAATGCCTGCATCACGTACCGGTCCCTGAGCTGTCTCTTCCATGATGCCTTCTCCTTCTTTCAGCAGACCTTCCATTGCTTCGCATTTTTTTGCCTGCGCTTTTTTGCCCAGCAATTCAAAAACTTTTTCCAGGCGCACGATCTGTTCACGTGTTTCTTCCAGGTGATCAGTCAATCCTGCTGCCAGTTCCTCCGATGTTGCCTGCCTGGCCATTTTAGGAAGCGCTTTAATCAACGCTTTTTCTGCCCAGTAAATATCCTTAAGCTGGGCTTCAAATAATTCCCTCAGGTCCTGTGCCGCTTCGGAATTAGGTTTTTCTTTTTTGGTTGACTTTTTTCCATTCTGTGATGGTTTTGTCTTGGTTGCCATGTGCTTGATTTTATATGTTAATGAATAAGAAATGAACAGTAATTTCTATGCCAATATTTTTTATGTTGCTTTTTAAAATACTTCGCTGAAATTGATGAATTCCTGGGGATTAAATTCCTCGGTCATAACATGCCATGCAGATTTCGGGAAAGAAAAAAAACCGAATGATAGATCACAAAACGATTATTCTTATTGAAGATCTCATAAGCTTATTCAATTTTTAAAAGAAGGAAGACAATTGTATAAAGGATATTTGGGTGACCGTGAGGTAACATAACCCATCAGGCATGGGCTTTAGAAAGGGAATTATCGCAATTTAATATCCGATCGATTATCAGGTGACAGCCCGCCACACGCTTTCCGGGAACGGATCTCCTCAATGATCAGATCTATGTACTTTTTTGATTCAGCTTTTTTAGCATCCTTATCATCCTGCTTTAATATGGACAAATAATATTCGGTATGCTTCATCAACATATCAACCAAATCACCGGAGGGTACCGCAGCCAGGTTTTGCATGGCACAAAACTATAAGAAAAGGAACAACATCACGGAAGGCTGTATTATTATTTTGTCACCTTATGGTAATTTTTAGTTCCGCATCCATTGCCCTTCATTCGTATACCTGGCTAAGGTCTTCTTTGGAGAGCCAGGTCTTGGTAGTCTTTCCACGGCCATCGGTGATCTGCACATACACGAAGTCATTTTGCTCCTGTAATGCTGTTAATGTCACATTGCCGCTAACGTAATAACTGTTCCTGGTATCCTTGTCGGGCTGCTCATAAAAAAAAGCACTCCGCTTCACACGGTATTTATTGGTCTTCCGGAGATCATTTTTAGCAAAGTTTGAATCTGTTTTACTTTTTGGCTTAGCCCCAACAACCTTTTTTTCATTAGTGGCCGGCGCCGTATGCTTTCTTTTAGGTGGGATCTTTGGTCGCTTCTTCGCTTTTGTATTGGAAATAAATGCTGAATCAACAGAGCTGCCTGTTTTGGTACTGGCCTGTGCTGTTTTATCCTTCGTGCTTTCGCCGTTGGGTTTACTAACATTATAAATTGCATAACTACCCAGGCCAAGCGCAATGATCAACACTGTAAAAAAAGCGCCCCGTGAAACTCCCCTGGATACAGGTTGGTTAAACAGTTCCATGTTGAGTTGGTACAGTTCCATGTCTTTAACTTCCACCTGGTATTTTAATTCATTGATAAGCTGTTCGTTTTTTAATGCTTCAACCTGTAACTGCTGAACCTGTTCTTTCCAAAGCGAATTGTCCAATGGTCCCGAGACCACTACCGCCGGTTGCACTTGTCCGTACGGCTCAGCAGGCGGCTGATCTCTTTTTTCTTCAGCGATAATACCCGCATGAATAAAGTCATGCAATTGTATACCATTCTTAAATCGCTTTGCAGGATTTTTTTCCAGGCACCGGCTGATCGTTTGCAGCAGCCAGTCAGGCACCTGCATTTCTTTTTCTTTTTTACCGGCACTCCATTCCGCCGGCAGGGCATTCCTGCGGAGGGGGAGCAGGTCGGGGACCGGGCTCTCCATATGTGCCACCATCACAGTGTTACGGGCCATCTCTCCCTTATTGGCCAATGGAAAAGGAACGGTGCCTGCGAGCAGTTCAAATAATATGATACCAAAACTGTACACATCTGTTTCAAAAAGTGTTTCGCCGGCACTTTGTTCCGGCGCCATAAATTCTATGGCGCCTGCATAGCGTATGCTGGTACGCCTTTGCTCATCGCACATCACCGACAAACCAAAATCGAGCAACATATAATTACCCGTAAGCTGGTTGAATTTTACATTGTTGCTTTTTATATCTCCGTGTTTTACATCAGCCCGGTGACAATGTGCCAATGCATTTGATAAATGACCGGCAACCTTAATGGTTTCCCCGATGGTGAAGACGGGGTCGCAAGGAGCCTTGAGCAATTCAGCAAGGTCGGGGCCTTCAATATATTCCATTTCAATAAAGGGAAGATTACCAGAGCTGGTTATTCCGGAAGCAAGAATGCTTACAACATTTGGATCAGGTGTTTCATTCACTCTTTTTAATTTCTCCACTTCATTTTGAAAGGAGATAAAATTCTTATCTGCATCGCTTTCACTTGAGATGGGTGTAGGCAATATTTTAACGGCAGAGATGCGTCCGCCGGTTCTTCTTGCTTTATACACAGAGCCCTGCCCGCCCGACTTTAATGCGCCGAGGTTTTCCAAACCTTCCGTAATGGTAAATACTTTTGCCATATTATTTTTCGTCTGTAGAATAGCTGAACTCAAGCACTGCAGCATCTCCCAATATGAGCTGGTCACCTTCTTCAAGCCGGTGCCCCACTTCAATGGCCTGCATTTTTATCAACAGGCCCTGCGCCGTGCGTATCTTCATTTTATTACTGGGTGGTATGCCACCTGCATCTGCAAAAGCAAGGAATGAACCGGATCCCGGCTCCCACTGTATATGCGCATGTTGCCGGCTTACAGAGCGGTTGGTATCGCCCGATGATACAAAAGCGATCGCATTCATTCGCACATGCCCTGCTGCCAACTGCACTTTTGTTTCCCTGCCAATATTTACTTTTCCCATGGCATCAGTGATGAGGTAGGTTTCCTTTTCTGCCTGGCCGTTCAGTATTTTTATAAAGGCCCGGCTGGTTTGTGTCAACCCTCCTTTTCGGGTGGCAATAAAAAGTGCGGCATCCATGCCTGGTATTTTATAAGACCGTTCGGGATATTTATCCGTAAAAGCAATTTCAAATTTCCAGGGGTCCGGTAATTGAATGGCATAATCATCCGCCATCCGCTGTACCTCCTCGTTTTTAAATTTACCGGGTACATCAAAAAAAATGGCAGCTTCATACAAATATCGTTCGCTCTCAGTGCAATTTATAAACAGGTGAATGCCGGTTATATTACCACCTTCTCCACCTGTTGCTTTTTGCAATTTTTCTTTAATAAAACGGATCAAATTACTTCGTATCTGTTTTACGTCGCTGGTACTTTCTTTAAATAGATTTAACATGGTTTATTGCTTTATAATAATTTATTTCTTAAAATCCTCCTTCAAACTTTAAACTGTCAGCCTGAGCCTGTCGAAGGCGGGTTCATTCGTTATAGCGTCTTCGACAAGCTCAGACTGACACCATTATTTAACGCTAACTTCATTCATCTCAAACTTCCGAGCATTTGTTTTTTCATCACGGGCCGCTCCAGCTTTTCCGCCGGCTCAAAGCTTTTGATATAATTCCGTTGCAGTAGCAACGGGATGATATATTTGCCTGCAAGCTTCACCGCCTCACTGGAACCCTTTGCAGATTCAATGCGAATGCAAACCACCACATGCCCTTCTCCTATTGCCTTTGGCGCAAAGAAAACGTACCACCCATCGTTGATCTGCTCTCCTTTGAATATCCTTTCAGGTGTACCGGTTTTGCCACCAACCAGTATCCCAAGCTTCGCCTTTTTTGGGGCACTTTGCTTTTGCATATACAGAGCTAACTGTTGTGCGTAGGCCGGATCGCTCACAAGTGCAACACCCTGTTTGGTTGCAGCAGCAACGCCGTTTACATAAAGTACATACCGGTTGGGTATCATCATCCCATTATTTGCAATGCCTGCTGCAACACGGGCTACGGATGCCGGTGTAGCCACCAACTCTCCCTGGCCCCAGGCCATACCCGAAACCCCGATGGCCCTGGTGCGGCGTATGTTCTCCGGATCGTACCGGCTAAGACTGTTGAATTCAGTTTCCCGCCACAATGCTCTCCATCTTTCCTGTTGCTTCGAATTGCTGGTTTCATTCTCAAAATAATATCCTCCCACTTTATGCAGGAACATACCCGATTGCATGTACAGTGTTGCCATCTCTTCCTGCAATTTTTCTTCATTGGCAAGGCGAATAAAAAAAGCATTGTTAGATCTTACAATGGCACGCTCGATAGAAATTGATCCTGCTTCATCCGGCTCCGGGCCGGTAACCCGGATAAGGTCCTTCGGATAAATTTTGATCACTTTGTTTGCTGCTGCTGCTCCCAGTTTATTAAAAGCTGCAAGACCAGTAATGAGCTTGGCTGTGGAACCCGGCTGTGTGGCATGCGTAAAACCAATATCGCTGTTCACATTCCAACCGGGCAGTTTATTCAATTCATTTTCATTCAGGTTCATACGCTCCCAGTCATTCACCGGAGGCAATGGCCATGCCGCAGAACTGATCACGTCTCCTGTATTGTCTTCCATGATCACCACCGACACCCGTTTTTGATTCAGGCTGTCATCTGCCTGTAATGCAAGCTGTATCCTGGTCTGCAACGCGGCATCCATGGTGAGTGTAACATCCCTGTTCTGCTTTTTAAATTGCACTACTTCGTTGCTGTTGATGCCGGCAAGTAAAAGATCTGCCAGCGCACTATAATCTCTTTTTGTAACGGTCATCTCTGTATTGGCCATCGGCAAAAACTTTTCGGCCCGGTAACGGTTTGCGCTAACCTGGTATTTAATATCAGGTGTAGGAAATCCCCTGAGCTCGGAAGCATGGGCATAATCTGCGAAATACCCGTTGGTACCACCGGAAAAAATACCAGTATTTGCATCGCCCGTCCAGAAGAACATATGCGCCCCAAAGGGATAATAACGGTCGGCCCTTTTATAGGCCAATGATGTTATATCCGCTGCGGATATTCCAAGTGATAAAAGCGAATCTGTTTGCTGCTGCAAAAGTTTTGCATCACTGGTTGCCAGTAATTTTCCGTTACGGTCGTATACATTTCCCGCCTGCAGGCGGTTCATTAAAATATTTATCCTTGGGTTATAGCTAAACATCCTTGCACCACCGCGGTCGGCCACCAATGCCGGTTCTACGATCCATTTTTTATTGCGGAGTGTATAGCCCGAAACATTCACCATGAGTAAAAGAATTACTGCACATGCTGCCAGCAGGGCCGGCATCAAATTTTTATCCTGCCTGGCCATCATGAATTTCATTTGCGCCTGCGAACCGCTCCACCTGGAAGTGGATAATAAAAAACCTGCAGCCAGCATACTGCACAATAAAGAAGTACCGCCATAACTTATGAAGGGCAGCGCTACGCCTGACAAAGGCAGCGCCCCTGTTGATCCACCCGCAATGAGTAAAAATTGTACAAAGGTGCCGATGCCGATACCGGCACACAAATAAAATAAGAACGGTGTGCCCGTTTGCCTGCCAATAATAATGGAACGATGGAGGTATAATAAAAACAAAATAAACACACAGGCAATACCCGCCCACCCAAACTCTTCGCCAATGGCGGGCAGTATCATATCGGTATGTGCTTCGGGAATTGTTTTTGCAAAACCTTCGCCTGCGCCTTGCCCGGTAAAGCCACCACTGGAAATGGCCCAGATACCATTGGCCACCTGGTCGCCGCCGTATACCTGGTTATTCCATGCATCGGCCCAAATGGCTTTGCGATCGATAAGTCTTTGCATCGGGCCCGGAATTATTTTAGCAAGCCAGGCTATTTTATCCAGCAATAAAAAACCGATCACCACAACCAGCGCCATCACCGCAGATTCGCTCAATTGCTTTTTGCCGATGACCATGTACAGGATAAGTGTGCCGACGGCAACAGCGGTTGCAATGAGCACGTCGCTAAATATCCACAAGGAGAGTGCGTACAAAACCATGGCTGCAACCACATGGGGAAAATCGCCTCTTGAAAAAGAAAAAAGAATGATGAATGTAAAACAACATACAATAGCAGGCCCCAGATCGCCCAGTACAAGGAACAGTAAAATGGCAGTAACAATAGCCACTACTGCTACCATAAAAAAAGAGAAACGCCTGTTCCAGGATGTATATTCTGAAATGAATTTTTCGTTGGTTGCAAAAAAGCCGGCGAGAAAAAAGATAACCAGGTACTTAACGATCTCACTGGGTTGAAACCCGAACAGGTTTACTTTAACACCACTTCCCTCGGGGCCGCTACCAAATAAAATGGTAAGCATTAAAAGCCCTATAGCACCCAACGCCCATGGCCAGCCGTTAGCAGCTTTTTGTCCATCCTTAAAAATGAATAAGCGGAATAGCTTTGAATCTGTTGTAAACTTCCGCACATTGATAAACTGAAGCGCCAGTATACCAGCCATACCGATACAGAAATAAAGGAAAGTACTTTTTACCAGGAACCGGTCACGCAAAGGATCCTGCAAACTGAATAAGGTGATGAAAGAAAGGCCGGTAAGGATCATGATAAGAGGCAATAACAGCTGGTCTGCCGCAGGAAACCGGAAGGAAAGCACAATATGCACCAGTAAGAAAGAAGCAAAAAAAACAACGATGATCATCAGGAACCAACTGGTTACTTCACCCGGCGTTCTTACAATAAATGCTTTTTCTTTTTTAAGGTTGTTAAAATCCTTCGCAGAAAAAAGCCTCATTGCATGCGGCGTTTGAACAAAATTAAAACGCACATTTTCTTTTAAGTGCTCTACGCCCAGTGAGCGGCCAAACTCATAGCCGGGTTGCAACGGTAACAATTCATATGACCTGTTTGCAGGCAATCCGGAAAACATAAATTTACCGGTCGCATCTGTTCTTGCATACGCATTAAAAGAAACAAGGCGTTTGCCTGTAGCCAAATCCGGAACAAATATTTTTCTAACACCGTCTTTAAATTGGATAATGCTTTTTTGATCTTCGGCCCCGGATGCAGTTGTACTATCCTGCAAAGCCAATGCCTTAAGCCGCACCAGCGCTCCTGCAACGGGTTGGCCTTCTTTATTGTTTATGATGCCTGAAATTTGATGATTGCCCAACGCCGCGTTGGTGGCTGCATTAACCGCCATAGGCTGGGCTTTTTCTTTTTCAAATGAAATGGAATCGGGGCCTGAAAAACCCAACAGGTTCCTGGATAAGATCACCCTTTTTTTAAATGAGCTTCCACCTTTCAAAAAAGCTTCATCCGCATTTACAAACAGCGCTGACTTATTTAACGCCCCCACATTAGCCATCTCAACAGCCGTACGGGTTGCAATAAAAGAAATGTCTTTCGCATCTTCGAAATACATGCCGCTCTCCAAAAGCTTTGTCATATTTTCAGAGCTCCGGTTATCATTTAGGTTCATCATCGTCCCGCTTTCCAAACGGCTATTTACGTCGGCGAAATCCCGTTGCAACACAGAAAACAATTTCCAAAACAGCAGGCCCATGATAACAGCAATAGCCAGCAGGCAGGAACGCTCCAACTTCCTGTTACCAAACCATTTTATGGAAGTTGACATCATTGTTTTTTTAAGGGTTGGGTTGTGATAAATATGGAATTGTTGAAACGGCCGGATATGGTTGAATCAGGTATGGTCACCGCATACTGCACGGGCATGCTGCAATTAAGGAAGCGTACATTCCTGAATACGATATTGTTGTTTTGAACAATGATAGCGATATTAAAATTTTCAAACACCAGGCTATCCAACACGATGTTTTTGGCAGCGGGGTTAATGATAAAAGCCGCCCCGCGGAAATTTGAATCCGCTATTAAATGTGCCCCATTGCCATGAAGATAAAATGAATCCTTACTGATCAGGATGGATTCATTCATTACAAGGGATGCGGCTGCCGGTATGGTATATCTTTTAGCCGTATCATTTATATAAGAAATAAGCTGAACTAAACGCTCGTCTTTCGCTTTTGGTGATATGATTGTTGCAACAGCAGCATGGCTGTTTGATCTTGCTCCCTGCCTAAACAAGGTTACAGATAAAGCGACCAGCAAACCGAGGGAAAGCAATGCAAGAAATATAATGATGGGCCTGCTTTTTTTGTTTGCAGTTGATGCAGCATGTTGACTGACTTCTTTATTCAACGGCAAAGACGATCCCACCACTCCATTCTTTTTTTCCAGGGGTTTTAACGCTACCTGTTTTTTTGGCTGCTTATTATTTTCAACCAATACAGCGGTAATATTATCATGGCCACCGGCCTCGTTTGCGGCCTCCACCAGGCCCTTCGCTCTCAAGGCAAGCGGCTTTTGCTTATTTAAAATGGAAGTGATAGTGGCTGAACTGATCATATCTGAAAGGCCGTCGCTGCACAAAAGAATAATATCACCGGGAAGAAAAGGAGATTCGCCTGTTTCAATATAATCTGTCACGTCGGCGATACCTGCTTCAAAACCCAAAGCCTTGTTTACCTCGTTACGCCTTGGATGGCGCATCGCATCATCTTCCGAAAGCCTGCCAGATTCTTCGAGGAACCCAACCGCAGAATGATCCTTCGATATTTTTACAAGGGTAGCATCTCTCAGCAAATAAAGACGGGTATCACCCACATGCGAATAATATAGTTTGTTATTTTTTATGTCGGCTATGGCGCAGGTTAATACACAGGCCATATTTGCATGTGCATCATCCTCATTGCGCCGCTGCTGTATCCTTTCATTGGCTGCTACCACTGCAGTTTGAAGCGTTTCAACAATATTTTTTGACAGATCCCGTGCATGTTCCAAAATAACAGCACGTGCAATTTCAGCAGCCACTTCGCCCCCATTGTAGCCGCCTACACCATCAATTACACAGGCCAGAACCAAGCCTTTACCGGGCAGTTCCTGTACAATAAAGGTATCCTCGTTCAATTCACGACGTTTACCCTTATCTGTGATACCAAAAAAATATCCTGCCATTACCGGTTGTGCGTTTTTTTGATGTCAGAAAAATGAGCCACTAATAACATAACACTGGTTATCAATAATCCTATGGCTAATAACTTGTCCATATCAGTATTTAAAAATATTTATACCAACAATACCATTTAACACGATCCTTGAATTCAGCGGCAGATCGATCCATTCCGGTTCTTCCCTGGTACTGGCTTTAACTTCATGTTCGTTCACCAATGTTTTTTCACCGAAAGCTGCCAGCAGAAATTTATCAGTGTCTCTATTATAACGGATAGCAAGGTGTGGCGTGGATACCCAATCAGAAGGCACACGAAAAATAGCCGGGTCATCGGAAGTTTCGTCACTTCCGGATATGATGATCTCTGCTTTCCGCATCAGGTATTCCAGTTTTTTGCCGGCATATTGTTTATCAGGGAGGGTTGTTTCCAGGCGGGCAAAACATGCCGGAGCGGCGGCTGCACCTGCTTCGTCCGGTACCAGGTTTTTATCAAAAGGTATTTCGTAATAACCATCGCTGTAAAAAGTAAAATCCTGTAATAATTCATCCGAGATGTCGAATGTTTGTGCAATACCGGTGTGCCTTGGTATGAAGGTAACACGCAGGTTGTCTTCCTTTTTATGAACATTGCCCGGTAACAGTTTCCCGATAAAACTTTTATCTCCTTTCTCATAATCCGGATGGGAAACAAACCGGAATACCCATTTATTGGCTGAGGCAGTTATGTTCTTTCCTTGCTGCCGGTGTTGTTGCAGGATATCATAAAATGATTTTATGGATTCTTTGATGATGATGGCAAATATGCCTTTATTATTATCCATGAACTTATTGTAGTCAGGCGGACTAAAGCAAATAATATATTCATGATAGAATATTATTCTGTCTGCAAATGAAAGCTCTGTAATAGAAGACTGAAATTTTTCAACGATGTATTTATACACCGTATCGGGGGTCATGGACGATGTTTCGGCAAATACGGGTTCTTTCTTTAGGAACCAGTCCTGGATACCAGTCTTTTTCCAAAAGGTTGGATTGGGGGTCATAGTGTTTAATTTATCAACGAATGTTAATGGTTGAAACGGGTTTTCTCAAAAGCGGCAGGCAGTGGGATCTGTTCTATCTGAACATATTTTCCGGGCAGTTTCCCGGTAGCAGAATTGAAAGTAGTATTTGATTTCTTAAAGAATTGTAAAAGCGTATGCCTTTATCAACAATTTATCGTTTCATACAAACTGTCTTAAAATGTTTTAATTGCTGATTATCGAACGGGCTAAATCTGGCATAGATTTTTGTTAATGGTAGTAAAGCACTCAACATGAAAAAAAATAAGGAGACCAATATCAAAGAAGACGAGGCACAATCGGGTAAACCGATCAAGGATCTACCGATCAAAACTGCGGTAACGGACGATATTAAAAATAGTGCCTCGCAAACACCGGGGTTAAATCAGGCGCATACGACAAGAGATGACCTCTTTCCTTCCGATGGAGATATTCTTACCAATAGATAAAATATTTTTTTCGTGTTTGTAGGTAAGGGAAGATCCAGCAAATAAATCTTCACCGCGCTCTTCAATGGTGGTTTTTTAACGATACAATTTCTGTTCCTTCGTGTAATAGGTTTTCATCATGCCTTTTTTATCGATGATGATCGCAGCGCCTGTTGGGCTTTTTGCTTTTTGTGTGGTGTGGATCCTAAGAAACTCTTTTACCTCAACATTAATTTTTCCTTTATGGGTTTTAGCGATCTGGGTGATCGCTTTCTTAAGCCGGTTCTTTATAACTGTTGCCAGCTCCTTTACCTTTTCATGCGGTATTTTGTTTGATATGGAGTAAGGTGAAATGCGTGCCTCCCATAAGATCTCATCCGAATAGCTGTTGCCAATCCCTCTTATAATATCCTGGTTGGTCAACAGCTTTTTAATAGTGGCTTTGCTTTGCAGCGCAGACTTCAGGTATTTAAAATTCAGGTCTTTTGAAATGGCATCTACACCAGCTTTATCAATGGGGTCTAATTTTATATTTGCATTACCCATCCTGTCGGTTAACGCAAGATTTGTTCCGTTAAAAAACAATTCAGCAATGGTAGAATGATGGTGGTTCTTTTTTTTAAAGACAAAAATGTCTCCGGTCAACATCAGGTGCAGTCCCAATAACTGCCCCCCTGTAAATTCAAAACGCATTTCCTTACCGGAGCGGTATATGCACTTTAATTTTCTGCCCACCAGGCGTTTTGAAAATGCTGATGGCTTGTGCTTAAGTTTTTTGCCATTTATGATCTTAACCTTCACCAGCTTTTTGCCTGCAAAAAGCTTATTCAGATTGCTGGAAAACACTTCTACATCGGGTAATTCAGGCATATACTTAAAATTGTGTTTGTTGTAGCTTTTCGGCTGGCTTTACTATATCCTTTGTCAATAAAAAATAAGCGATACATCAATGGAAGTACCGCTTATTAAATTAAAAGGGTAGGGATCAAAAAAGAAGTTATAACCTGTATTTTTTCTTCAAATGTGCCATTACATCTTTTCTCATGGGGCCTATTTCCTTAATGGCCTCAACAATTTGGACATGCTCCGGTTCAGGGAAAAGACTATGTACGTATTCAACTTCTGATGGGTCGTTAACATCTATCCTGATGCGGTCCTCGATCGATGTGATGTTTTTATTATCGGCCATGATGGTGAATTTTTTATTGCAATTAAATAGAACAGTTTTTATGCCAAAGTGATCATAGATACCTCCTTCTTTTAGTGAAAAAAGATTCAGGAGCAAACCAGGTAGTGCAAAACCTAAACAGTTTTAGGAACTAAAGTCCCGGTTTTTTTATAAACGTAGAAATTAATACTCAAAACAAACCGGCAGTTCGTTTTAACCGGCATATTTATTATGGCACAGGTTTAGTTACCACCATATTAATATTCACTATTAAAATTTAATTTATGCTACCGCAATCAAAAAACGATGAGTTATTACAAACCATGAGCGCTCCCGTAGGGCGGGAAGACAGCGCCAGTTTTGACCAGCAACAAGTGGTTAATTCCCAGGACGGAGACCAGACGGTAAACGCGGATGATGATCTTGAAGATGACACTGTGCAGCATGAAGATGAGAACATGGATGAAGAAACAGACGAACTTGAAGAAGAGGATTTTGAGGTAGATGAAGAAGCCGACGAATCGGAGACGGAAACAGAGGATGAAGACTCCGAAACCGATACTCCCAAAATGAATTCTTAGTATTGATTTACAATGAACCGGTTTGTTAACCGGTTTTTTTATTTACAAACTACACGTGAAATAATGCCCGGACAGCGGCATTTATTTGCATTTTATACATCTCTCCGTAAGCAGACAAAAAGAAATAAACCCGATGATATTTTTAAACCGGTATTGTGAAAGGGAATTAATTTAGCCGGCGTGATCAGGCAATTTGAGAAATAAGAATACCAGAATCCGGTCATAAGTTAATGATGAGGTTTACTGCTGGGAGGATAGCTGTCTTTTTCCAGCTCCCAATACGTATAATAGGCCCCCCGGGGTTTCTGCACTTTAATTTCTTTACAACTTCCTTCGGGGAGGTTGGATACATATTTCACAGCCGCGGATATGGCAGTCGATTTTAAAATGGACAACTTTCCAATTTCACGTGCTTCGGTGTGCACACTCCACAATTTATCCCTGGCGGATATAAAGACGGTTTCAGTCATAGTGAATTTGGCCAAAAAATATGCCAGTTATACATCAACTTTTTTCATGAAACTTTTTTACTTCATTGCTTTGAAGTGTTTAATTTTTTACCCAATCGCCTGCTGGTTGAGGAATTGGGCAATATTTTGCCCGCCGGCAAGTTCCATAGAATGTAGCAATACTGGCAATAAATCTGATTCAAAACATTGTTCTCATTTTTATTTATCAAAACAAAACCGGAAAACTTTTCCGGATCTTTTTTGTATTCTGTCCTTCAACTTCTACTTATCCAGGATGGGGCATAACAAAATAATCTGTTTGGCAAACTTTCATGTTCGTCGGGCAACTTAGTATTAACAGCATTGGTTTTTTTTATTAAATGATCAATCCCACCTGAATTCGTACTGGCATTATCCGGTTTATACCTTTAATAAGTTCATGAAGATGTAACCTTTGGGCGGGTACACTGCATTACATAACGACATGGCATAGCCACTTTTTAGTTTGAGCACCAGGACTACTGATCCTTAACAAATTTTCATAAAACAGATCCCCCCGGTGGTCCGGGGGGATCTGATCGTATACTTACTATTTCATTTGCTACTACCGGGCAATGATAACCGGGAACACGCCACTTTCCTGTGTATTGTACACATACAGGACGTATTGTCCGTCGGCGAGCCTGGCCAGGTCGAATGGTAAGATCTGGCCATGTACCAGGTTCTTAAATTCAAAATAACCCACTTCCTGGCCCCTTGCATTCACTACCTTAACCTTGAACTCTTTGTACCTGTCGCTGTTGAA
>JANOUJ010000557.1:0-4536 GCA_031416815.1 Chitinophagaceae bacterium | reverse complement strand
TTCAGTGCCAATGAATGTAAGAAACCTGGCAGCAGGTACATACCAGTTGTATGGCAATTCAGTTGATGGAAGAACAAAGGTGTTACGTTTTGTAATTCAATAACGAACCATAAAATAAACAAAAAGGTTCTGCCCCAGGGCAGAACTTTTTTATTTAATAGGTTTTGTAAATATAGAAATGTGCAACCTATGGGGTTGAATATTTTTTTATTACCACGTAGGCTATGATAACCAATAAAAGTAAAGTAACAATGGTTACATAAAGCCAGGGCTGATCTTTCAATCTGCGCTTTTCTTTTTTCGCTTTCTTTTTTGCAGTTTGTTTTTGTAACGCTGCGTTCAGCTGCTGCACCAGTAACGAAACATCTTTTTTATTCTTGAAATTTTCCAGTCCTTCCACGGCATCATTCATAAATTCATCATCAGCCATTTGCTTTTCCACTTCGTGTGCGTCGGCCGCCGACAGGTTCTTATTCAAATAAGCAAGCAGTTTATCCTGCTCAATATCTTTGTTAAGATTTGATAGTATGTCTTTTAAATTATCACTCATTTTTTAAAATCAATTAATGATTATTGTTGCCAACTGCCAACTGCCAACTGCTAACTGCTCATTCGTTCCATAATGATCCTTAAATTGCGTTTTCCGTTTTGTATATGGCTTTTTACATGCATGATGCTAAAATTAGTTTGCACAGCAATTTCCTGGTAGCTTTTTTTCTCTAAATAAAACAAAGTTACACATTGTTGCTGCTCTTTGTTCAGTTGCAGTAAAGCACTTGCCAGGTTATCGAGTGTTTTGTCTTTTTCAATATGCTGGTTGTTGCTATCAGGTTCCGCAGGGGTTGTTAAAGTCTGCTCGTTGATCTCACCGCTAAACCTTCCTTTGTCTCTCAGCTTCATCAGGCAGTGATTTTTTGCGATCATGTATATCCAGCTTTTAAAATACTCAACTTTGTATTTGTGCAATTCGTTAATCGCTTTTAAAAACACCTGCTGTACAGCATCCTTTGCCTCTTCTTCATTTTTCAGGTATTTCATACTAACACCCAACAGCAGCATGGTGTAGCGTTCAAGCAAAATGCCCAGCCACTCATTGTTGTGGTCTGCATAAAACTGGTTGAGCAGTTCTGCATCGCTGATATGCTTGTATTTGCTGTTAATCAAAATATTTTATTTCGATGTATAGTTTTTAATCGGTTAGAATGCTGTCAGGTTGAGGCACTCATAAAAAAAATTAAAGCTCTTTATAAATGACAAAAAAAAACTTTTTTTCTCAGCTTCGCTGAGAAAGGAGGTTTGCCACGAAGGCGCAAAGGCACGAA
Source organism: Chitinophagaceae bacterium (assembly GCA_031416815.1). GTDB lineage: Bacteria > Bacteroidota > Bacteroidia > Chitinophagales > Chitinophagaceae > Ferruginibacter. Next base: position 3,214 of record JANOUJ010000557.1, on the reverse strand, counting down.
GTAGAAAAATGCTACGCATTTTCCTTTGTGCCTTCGGGTCTTAGTGGCTATATTCAATTTTGCAAAAAATTGAATATCAATACTTTAAAATACTTGTCATTAGCAGCTTATCGAAACAGGGACTATATCGAGGTAAACGTCTTCGACAAGACTGACAGAAAAATTGTTAATAAGCATTTCAAACTGACCTATGCCCAATGTACAGATTACTTCACAAACTGAAACATTTTAATTTTTGTGATGACGAAGCTGTTTATTTTTCAGCACCAGGTATTCAAGCCACAGCGCTTTGTTATAAGCTTTGCAATAAAAAGAATAAATAAGATAATTCCAATGCAGGAATATTTGTTTTACCGGTGTTGGTTGTGCAAATGCTGCACGGGCTTGAAAAAATACAAACTTATCCTGGTCTGTTTTCTCAAAATCTGAAATGGAATTGATGGTTAGTTCAGAAACCTGGGCACCCAATCGTATTAATGCAGTACGTAAAATGATGCGGTCCATGATATTGGTTGCTTTTACAAGTAGTTTGGTTGCATCATCAATCAGTTGTTCTCTATACAACTGCAGTTCTACTATATCAAATGCTTCCGTCAATCTTGCTAGATGATACAGAAGCACAGCAGGCCTTACATAGCTTGGCGAAATATAAACGGGCCTTTTCATGTATTCCCGGTTTTTTAATATTTGTGTCAGCAGGTAAATAGTTGCGCTATCTTCTTTTACCAGCGGCATTTTCTTTTCAAATACAAAGTACAGGATATTGCATTGTACAGCAAGATCAAAATCGGGGTGCATTTTTTCTCCGAGGTATGTGCTGTAAGCAGGTATATCCCGGTATCTTCTAAAAGTAGAATTGATCTTTCTTTTTTTGAGGTTGCTTACCTGTATCAATCTTTCTTTTAAAAGTTTATTATCGTTTTCGTTGTTATCAGAAGCCAGCAGTATCATTACACTATCATCGGCATCATCACCCTGTGCAAGTATGCCCGAAAGACGGTTTATGAAAAAAGCATGCGGTAGGATAGGAGCATTAACAGGCCAGAAAGAGTAGAAAGGCTTACCATGGTGGTTTTTGTAATGAGGATAAGCAAGTGCTGCATTTTTGCTGATCTGTAAAATTTTTTCTTTATTGTCAATACTCAGGTAAGGCGTAATTTTTTTTAATGTAAAGGCCGTTATAGCTGTAAAAAAAATATTGTTGTCAGGCTGGTAATTGTGTGGAAATCCTGCAGATTCCCTGTAAGCCGGGAACATGCCTGCATAAAATTCGCCATCTTGTTTTAACTGGGATGCTTCAATATCTTTAATAAGAGCGTTTATCAAAGCTGAATCTGTTTGGGCCGAGGAGCAGGCACCAACCAGCAATAAAAAAGATATGAAAAGCAGTTTTCTCATTCAGCAAGTTTATACGAATACATTAACCACTTTAAAAAATTCCGGGGCTTTTCCATATCTACGATCATATCTTTTCTATTCAAATGCCACCAGTTTATTTTTTTACCGGCTTTTTTCTGCATACGCACAAACTCATCAAGCGCCACAACAGATCTTGCATTGATGGTATTCATCACAAAACAAAACTCTTTTTTATTTTTTTTTGCATAAGGCAGCTTCATGATCTTTTGATTTTGTAAACGCACTCTTGCTAGAAAGTTTCTCCTGAGTTCTGTAAAATCGGTACAGGTATTTACCAGTGTATAAATATTATCACGTACATCTTTGTGCAGGTCGAAAATATCATTGCCAAGCTGGTATAAGCTGCCGATGCAGAACAAAACTTGTTTCATTTGTTCATTAGCCGCATCATCCAGGCATTGATGATAAATAATAACTGAAACAGCGCCTTTAGTGTAAGTGATGTGTTCCAGTTCCATGTTGGATATGGTGGCATCGTTTTGCCTGGCAGTTTCGATCTGTATTTCCAATACATTTTTTGCCGCCTCCAGGTAGGCAGCTTTATTCGGAACATTTTCTAATAAAAACGTTTGTATCTCTTTGGCCACATTGGCCGAAAATGTTGTTGCATTATAGTTTTGAGGATTGTATGTAATAGACCTGATGCTTTCCATATCAAGTTTATCTTCATCAAACAGGTCATCACCTACGGGCGTTAAAATGCCAAATAGGGTTGCCCGTTTTCTTTCGGCATCTGTAAGCTGTCTTCCGCGTAACCCGGTATAACTGCTACATAAAAAAGAAGTAATAAAAAGCCCATAATAATTCAGTATCTTTTTTTTCTGCTCATCACTGAATGTTCCCCCGTATTTTGTTTCAAGCTCCTGAAGGTAAGGAACCAGGAAGGCTTTGTTGTATTGCTTTTGTTTTTTTATTTCTTTATAAACACTACGGGATATGTTTATGTATTTGAATAGCCTCATTGTAGAATGGTTCCTGCGTTTTAAGTAATTGATCAGCCACCGCTATTTTTACTTACCGGTTGAACCGGAGTATGGTCTACCTGCAGCTTTGTTTCATCAGTATTTTTTTTAGGCTTATCCAGAAACAGCATCTTTATCGCAATAATGATCATCAACACAGCAAATACTTTTTTAAGTGTTTCCTGCGATATGGTTAATGCGATCTTGCTGCCGAAAAAACTTCCGGCCAAAAAACCAATTGCCAGTAGTCCCACCATTTTATAGTCAACATGCCCCTGCTTATAATACTGCATTACGCCAAAGATGCCAACCGGCAGCATGATCAAAGCAAGAGAGGTTCCCTGTGCTGTTTTCTGGCTAAAGCCAATAAAATAAACCAATGCTGGTACAATGATAATGCCGCCGCCCACGCCCACAAGCCCACTCAAAATACCGGCTGCAACTCCAACCAGTATAATGATAAGAATAGTTTGTATTTCCATTTTTTTACTTTTAAGGATCATTTGGGAAAATTTGTTTTGTAGAGGGCAATGGATTCCTCGATAACTTTATACGCCGCTTCAGCATGTTGAAATTCATTTATTTCCACTTTTTTGTTCTCCAGTACTTTATACTGCTCAAAATAATTACGCAATATGGCTATAAGATGTTTAGGGAGTTCATCCACGCTTGTTATATAATTCACCCCTGGGTCTTTAGCAGCCACAGCAATTATTTTATCATCAGCCACGCCGGTATCCATCATCTGCATATTGCCAATAACCGTAGCTTCCACCAGGCAAAGCGGTTGTATGCTTTCGCTGCACATCACCAGAATATCAAGTGGGTCTCCA
>JANOUJ010000556.1:0-13536 GCA_031416815.1 Chitinophagaceae bacterium | reverse complement strand
ATTCAGCATGTTTGGAAAAATAAACAACTCATTTACACTGCCGAAGAATTTTTCCATCCAGCTAAGCGGCGACTACCAGGCCAGAACTATATTGCCTCCCGGCAGAGGTGGCGGCGGTGGTGGTATGATGATGATGTTTGGCGGCTCTCAGGTTGGTGCACAGGGTTATATAAAACCAAATTATGGTGTTGATATTGCCATTAAAAAAGATTTTATGAAAACCAAAGCAGCCTCTTTAACACTGCAGATGAATGATATTTTCAGAACAAAATTATACGCCACCCATTCAGAATCGCAGTATTTTGTACAGGATAATAGCCGTCGCAGAGACCCTCAGGTTTTACGCCTGAACTTTAATTACCGCTTTGGAAAAATTGATGTGTCGCTATTTAAAAAGAAAAGCATGAAAGGTGAAATGGACAGTATGCAGAATGCTTCGCAGGGAATGGGAAATTAATATGAACAAATAAATACATTATAAAAGCCACTTTAACCGGTGGCTTTTATAATTGGTAAGCTCTTCAACCTTTAATACTTTTACAGCAATCTTTTAATTTTTTTAGCATTATTTTGCCAAAGCAAAACTCTATTATGAAGCAAATCAATTTCAAGCAGGTATTACCTCACGTGGTTGCTGTAGTTATCTTCCTGTTACTTTCAATTTTTTTAAATAAACCGGCGCTAGAAGGAAAAGTGGTACAGCAAAATGATGTGATACAGTGGAGGGCCATGGCGCAACAATCATTTGAGTTTAAAGAAAAGTATGGTCATTTTCCAAAATGGACCAACAGTATGATGAGTGGCATGCCTACCTTTCAAATTGCACTTGGCCCAAAAGACCCGGTAAATATTCATCTTGAACACGTTCAAAAGGTACTGACTCTGGGATTTCCAAAACCCATATTTTATTTATTTATAGCCGCCTTGTGTTTTTACCTGCTATGCATCGTAATGGGTGTAAATCCATGGATAAGTATCATCGGTGGTATTGCCTATGCCTATTGCAGTTACAACCCGGTGTTAATTGCCGGTGGCCACGATACCAAATTAATGTCGATGGCTTACGCTCCCGCAGTTTTAGCGGGACTACAATTAATATTTAAACAGAAATACTGGATCGGTTGTGCGGTAGTGCTTACCTCCGGGGTTTTGTTGCTTAGCCAAAATCACCAGCAGATAGTTTATTATACTTTGTTGATAGCACTGTTTATGACGGTGCCTTTCATCATAAAATGCATCAGGCAAAAAAACATAAAGCATTTGGCTATATCTGCCGCTTTAAGTATTGGAATGGGTGCGGTAATATTGGGCACCATGGCTTTTACCTATTGGCCAACCTACGAATTTAGTAAAGAAACCATGCGTGGCGGCCGAAGTGAACTGACACAAAAAGATACAAAGAACGCCACAAAAGGCGGGCTTGATAAAGACTATGCCTTTACCTGGAGTTATGGCAAGGCCGAAACTATGACCTTATTGGTACCCAATGCATTTGGCGGAAGCTCCGCCGAAGGGCTTGGAGAAACTTCAAAAGCCGTTGAAGTGTTGCAGGAAAATGCAGAAGGCCTCTTTAAAATAACGGGCCAACAAGGATTTGCTCAACAGATCGCCCAATCATCTCCCATGTATTGGGGCGAATTAGCAAGCACACAAGGAACTGTATATCTCGGCGCCATCATTTGCTTACTATTTTTATTTGGTGCTTTCTTTTCAAAAAGTGAACACCGTTGGTGGCTGGTTGCCATTACCCTTTTTGGCATCGTACTTTCCTGGGGTAAAAATTTTGAAGCAGTCAATTATTTTCTTTTTGATCACCTTCCGTTTTATAAAAAATTCAGGGCACCTTCCATGGCGCTGGTAATTCCGCAACTTTCAGCAGCATTGCTGGCTGTAATATTTTTAAACGAATTTATTAAAACGGAAAAGGAAAAATTATGGGAGCTTTGTAAAAAATGTTTGATCGTGGCCGGAGCTACCGTAGCAGCTTTAGGATTATTTTATTTCTTCTCCGATTTCAGCAACACCGCAACCAACGAGTTGCGCAAGGGCATCAATGAGGCGCTGAAGGGCCAGGGTAATGAATTTACAAAAAGTTACTTCAGCGCATTAAAAGCTGACCGGCAGGCCTTTTATTTAAGCGATATGTGGCGCACAATTGGATTTATTTTTGTGCTGGTAGCCGCAATGTTCATGTATGCAAAAAACTGGATCAAACCTGCAGTTGTATATGCCGCATTGATCCTTTTCTGCATTATAGATCTGTTTGGTGTAAGCAAAAGATATTTAAAAGAAGGCGAAGATGTTAATCCACCGGTTTGGGTGGATGCTGCCAATATTGAATCGGATTACGCTGATACCCGTGCCGACCTGCAGCTAAAAAGCGATACAAGCTATTACAGAGTTGCGAACCTTGCTTTCCAGGGTGGAAATGGTTACGTTTTTGACATAGGCAATTCTTTTAATGATGCGATCGCTTCTTATAAACACAATACCATTGGCGGTTACAGTCCTGCCAAACTTGGGCTGTACCAGGATCTTATTGAAAGGCAGATCGGTAAAAATATTCAGGCATGGGCCAGCAATCAATCAGCCAAAGACAGTTTCCCCGTTTTGAATATGCTGAACATGAAGTATGTTATTGTGCCTGATCAGCGGGATCAAAAACAAAACCAGGCCATACCAAACCCCTTTGCAATGGGTAATTGCTGGCTGGTAAAAGAAGTTAAGTTTGTAAAGAATGCAGATGAAGAAATGAATGGGTTGAATTCGTTCGACCCGTCAGCACTTGCCTTTGTAGATGAGCGGTTCAAAGCATCAGTATCCTTCTTGCCTGTTTATGATTCAACAGCTTACATTAAACTGGTTGAAAATAAGAATGATGAGATGAAATATGACTTTAATGCAGCTACCAACCAGTTTGCTGTGTTCAGCGAAATATATTATCCGCATGGATGGGAAGCTTATATTGACGGAAAGAAAACGCCTTATGTTAAGACCAATTACGCTTTAAGAGGCCTTGCTATACCCGCCGGCAAACATACCATTGATTTTATTTTTGATCCGGCTTCAGTAAGGGTTGGTGAAAATGTAGGCAGGTATATGCATTTATTTTCCGTTCTATTTGTACTGCTATGTCTGTTTATGGCCTGGAAGAACAGGAATAAAACAACAGAAAATTTAAAAGCCTGATAGAATCATTGCATATCACTAATAACTATAAATTTATTGAGCCATGTGATGATACTGCCTGCTTAATAAATGAAAAGGCAAATCTTTTGTATCAACAATTGCTTGTTCTTGATATCAGTGATGCAGCGATCGATGATTTTGGAAAATATTATTTCAACAATCATCATGCCGGCAGACGACTGATCTTTTCAATTGAAAGCAGTGCATTTATTATTTACAATTCGGCAACAAAGCTTGATAAGAAAATAAATGAGGCCAGTTTTATGGATTACGGTGCAGGTCTGGGCACGCTTTTCTTACTGGCAGGCATGGTTGGATTTAAGAAGGTTTACTTCAATGATTATTTTCCGCAATGGGCAGATTATGCAAAAATAATTTGCCGTAAACTGGATATATCAATTGATGATTTTATTTCCGGCGATATTGATGCCGTTATTGACTACAGCAAGGCCAATAATATACACATTGATATAGTAGCTTCCAGAAACGTGGTAGAACATATCTATAAGCTCAGAGATTTTTACTCAAAGCTTTACAAGTCGGGCATTACAACCGTTTGTTACGCAACCACTACTGCCAATTATCATAATCTGGCCATGCGTTTAAAACATTACTGGCATCATTACCAGGTGGAAAAAAAACAATATAAAAACCAGCGGACTGACTATATTAAAGAATTGGTCCCGGCTATTAACGAAGCTGATCTGCATGCATTGGTGAAACAAACCCGGGGAAGGGCATTTACAGATTTCAATAATGCAGTGGACCTGTATTTTGAAAAGCAAGCAATTCCCGCAGTTGAATTTTTATACAGCAACACCTGTGATTGCAAAACCGGGGTTTGGGCTGAAAATTTAATTACCCGGCAGAATTATTCAGATATTATTCAGCTATCAGGATTTACATTTGAATATACAGCCGGATTTTGGGATACACATTATAAATATGGCATTGTAAATTTAATCACCCGCCTATTGAACCGGATCATAAAAATAACCGGTAAAAAAGGTTATTGGTTTGCACCGTTTGTAAATATTACAGCAAGTAAAAATTAATGGATAAGCCAATAAAAATATTAAGCCTTGTTCCTTATAAATTTTTACCGCCTGATATGGGCGGACAAAAAGGTATTGCATTTTTCAACCGCTATTTAAGCCGGTACGCCCACCTAACCTGTGTTACCGTAAAAGATAACAGCCAGACGGCCAGTGAGGGATATTCCATAAAAAATATTTTAAGCAATGATTCGTCACGGTACTTTAACGCTTTTTATTTTTTTACACTCAGCCGCATCATTAAAGAAGAAAAAATAACACACCTGATCATTGAACACCCTTATTATGGCTGGCTGGGCATTTTGTTAAAATGGTTTTGTAAAGTAAAGCTCATTGTTCACTCCCACAATATTGAAGCATTGCGTTTTAAAAGTATGGGCAAATGGTGGTGGGGCGTTTTATGGCAGTACGAAAAATTCACCCACCAGCGTGCCAATCATAATTTCTTTATTCAAGACAACGATAAAGATTATGCTATTGCAAATTTTAAATTGTTACCAGATCGTTGTACTACGATAACTTATGGCTTTGAACACAGCAAGGTTCCCACATTGGTTGAGAAAAGTATTGCCCGACAATTCATCTGCAAAACACATTCAATTCAGGAAACTGAAAGGCTTTTTCTTTTTAACGGCACGCTGGGCTACAAACCGAACCTGGATGCATTGGATACGATCCTTGATAAAATAAACCCTGTGCTTTTATCTGCCACAGGTTTTACATACAAGATCATCATTTGCGGCAACAAACTTCCCTCCTCTTATTCCGGCCTGATAGATCACAAGGAAAAAAATATTGTATATGCCGGATTTGTTGATGACATCAATGTTTATTTTAAAGGCTGCGATATTTTTATTAATCCGGTTGTTGACGGTGGCGGCATCAAAACAAAAATTGTTGAAGCATTGGGATATGACCTTTCGGTTATCAGCACAAAAAGCGGCGCTATTGGTATTCCGGAAGAAATTACAGGCGGGAAATTAAAAATTGTTGAAGACAATGACTGGATAACATTTGCCAACAGTATTGTTACCCTTAGTTCGGGAACACAAACACCTCCAGCATTTTTTGAACATTTTTATTGGGATAACATTGCAAAAAAAGCGGCAACAGCTATTGCCAATTGCAAGTGATAGTTTACACCGGAATTTTAAATCCATCAGAAAGGGCCTGTACCAGTTTCTTTCGTTGCTCTTTATTAAAACGGACATAGTAAAATATCCTGGTGAATAAGGTATAGCCTATTGCAAAATATTTTATAAATCCTTTTAAATTCTTCCTGGTAAAATAAATTTTATTGCGGTTGGAATAATATACATAAAATGAAGAATCTCCGCCGGTAGATGATGAAACCTTATGCAGAACTGTAATGGACGGCTCGTAATACATTTTGTAACCTGCTTCGTTAGCCCTGAATACAAAATCAGTATCATCGTAGTAGGCAAAATATTTTGCATCCATTAACCCAACTTTTTCAAACACACCTCTCTCAATCAACATGAAACAGGTTGGTGAATAAGTTATGAATTTACCAATATTAAATTCGGGTGCATCCGGTTTGTTATACCCATGGTGTGTACCCAATGCCCGCCATTTATTCATATTGCCACCAGCCATCCATATCTTCCGGCTATCGTAGTAAAATATTTTAGGCACAACTATACTGCATTCCTTTTCCTTTAAAACAGATAACATTTTTTCAAAAACAAAATCCTGTTCAAGTTCTATGTCGTTGTTCAATATTAAAAGATGTGTGCAGTTATCTTCAAGCGCATGCCTGATACCGATATTATTTCCTTCGGCTACACCAACATTACCAGTACTTTTTATGTGCTTGCATTGGGTAACAGCATTTTCAGACTGGCATTTTAAGATCAGGTTATCAGTATTGATGTTGGGATCGTTATCAATAATGTAAAGAATATAATCTTTATAGGTCTGCTTTGCTATACTTTCAAAAAAATCAGGCAGTACATCATCACATTTAAAAAGAACAGTAACCAAACCAATTTTAGACATAACAGTTATTTCATTAATCCTTTTGATCTCATCTCCCTAACAGACTCTTCGTAAGCAGAGTTTTGAACCTCCTGGCTGTTCACCCAATCTGTGAATTTTTTCAAGCCCGTTTTAAAATCATATGCAGGTTTAAAAGAAAGAAGCTTTAAGATTTTGCATATATCGGCATAATTATGACGTATATCTCCCAGCCTGTAATTTCCTGTAATCTGTACCGGAATCTCTACCCCATAATAATTAACTAATAATGCTGCAACTTCCGATACCGTAGTGGCAATACCGGTTCCAACGTTGAATATTTCGCCTTCGGCTGCTGCTTTCTCAATACCAAGGTAAGTTGCCTGCACCACATCATCAATGTAAACAAAATCCCTGCTCTCTTTTCCATCTTCAAAAATATTAATAGACTTATTATTCTTTATCAATGTAGAAAAAATTGAAAGAATGCCGGTATAAGGATTACTTAACGATTGTCCGGGCCCATACACATTTTGATACCTGAATGCAACCGGCGCAATACCTAAAGAAGGGCAAACCGTCATTACCATTTGTTCCTGGTTATATTTTGTAATGCCATATACTGATGATGGATGTATCTTAGATTCTTCATCTGTTGCAACAAGCTGTAATGGTTTTACTGTTCCGGGAAAAGTCACTTCAAAATTTCCTGCATCCATTTCTTTAGATGACCGGTGGCCCGGGTAAACAACTCCTGATTCGGGTGAAATATATTTACCCTCTCCATATATTGCTCTTGATGAGGCGATAACAATTTTCTTAACCGCAGTCTTGCTATTTGCCAGGATATCCAGCATCAGCGCTGTTCCGCCAACATTAACTTCGGTATATTTTTGGATCTGGTACATGGATTGACCAGTACCCGTTTCGGCTGCCAGGTGTACAATAATTTCATTATCTGCAATAGCTTTATTCCAATCTTCAGCAGAAGTAACAGTTCCCTTTATAAACTTAACTTTATCTTTTATTGAAAGAAATAATGGCGATTTATTTTCGGCATCAGGTCCATGTATCTGTTCAGATAAATTATCCAAAACCGTTACTTCGTATCCCTTATCTAACAGAAATAATGAAAGATTTGAACCGATGAATCCTGCACCGCCTGTTATTAAAATTTTTTTGCTCATACTCATATCAAATAAATTGTCCGTCCTTATCAGTTTTTTGCCATTGGCCTGCATCAAAATTATATCGCTTAACAATCACAGCAGGCGAACCAATAGCCACGCAATAATCAGGTATATCTTTGGTTACAACAGCATTGGCTCCAATAACACTGTTCTTGCCTACGCTTGCGCCAATAACACAAACATTTTCACCAAGCCAGGCGCCATCTGCAATTAAAACGGGCTTGGTTTGTTTGACCGGTTGATCGATCACCGCAACGTTTACATTTTCATAGCTATGTAAATTATCACTGATGTAAACCTTATCAGCCATTAAAACTTTTTTACCAATCTCAATTTTTGAAGTTGCATAAATGTGACTGAACCGGCCTATATAAGTTCCATCCCCGATGATCAGTTTACAGTTGTTATCGCCTGTTAGGGGAACACAAGCCAGCCAGGCATTCAGATTAATATAAACCTTTGATCCTATAAATATCCGTTTACCTTCTGAAAGTGTTGGCTGTATCAGTTTAGAACCCTTTCCAATACTGCCCAATGATATTTTATAATAGGGAGATTTAAACAGGTAATAAAAGAGTCCGCTTATTTTATGTAGCATAAATGATTTCACTTTTAAATTGACGAACTATTTTATCTTCAACTTAACTTTAATGTACCAGGCCAGGTAACTAAAGTACATCTTAATGGCAAATAGTTTAAACTTTATGCCAGGATAAAACCAAAAATTGATCCGCAATACCTTTAAAATATAGGTCACTATTTTTAACGCATGCCTCATTTCTGCTCCGGAAAAATTATCGCCATGAACACGATACAAAGCAACTTTAAAATCTACATATACCATCCTTTTTACACAAGCGGCACGCTGATAAAAATACCAGTCTTCTATTCTTAGATCCTCGGGATGCATGCCTATTTCATCCAGGATACTGCGGTCGTACATAATAATCGGCCCTCCAACTTTAGGCCCACGTATGCACTCATAGATCAGGCCTTCATCATTCAGGTATTTATTTTTATCAGCTTTCCAGTAATCAGTGGCAGAGCTTTGCATGATAATATTATCTGCCGCATCAATTACAAAAGCATCATTCAACAATACTGTTTTTTCAGGATCATCCTCCAGTATCTGAATGCGTTTTGCAATGGTATTTCCATACAGGCAATCATCCGATGCCAAAGGTAAAATGTATTTTCCTTTTGAGATAAGAGTCATTTCATTAAGGGTAACGCATATTCCTTTGTTTTCCCTTGATTTATAAATGATCGTTGTTTTTTCTTCATTTTTTGATACCCATTCCCTGATCTTAACATCAGAATTATCTGTAGACCCATCGTTGATCATTACGATCTCTTTATACGGGTAAGTATCTGCAACAATACTATCCAGCGTACGTTCAATAAATTTTTCGTGATTATAACAGGGAATGATAATACTTACCCAAACAGGTTCATCTCCCGCTTTTTTAATCGTTGCATCCTGTGTTTCAATACTCATTAAAATTTGTTGATGGTTTCGGCGACTTGTCTCATTTCATCTGCAGTCATCACGCTTCCTATTGGCAGGCTCAGCACTTCATTGTGTATTTTCTCTGTTATTGGAAAATGTAAATGGTTAAAAGATCGATATGCCTCCTGCAAATGTGGAGGTATGGGATAATGTATCAGGGTTTGAATGCCATGTTCTTCCAGGTATGTTTGTAATTCATTTCGATTTTCACAACGCACAACAAACAAATGCCAAACATGTTCTGCCCCATCAACCGGCATTTGCGGAAGTGTTATTTTATTATTCTTTATCTCATTTATATAAAACGAAGCGATCATTTGGCGGGCTTCATTTTCATGATGCAGGTATTTCAGTTTTACATTTAAAACAGCGGCCTGTATTTCATCCAGACGGCTGTTTACGCCCATTACTTCATTAATATATTTTTTTGAAGATCCATAGTTGGCAATAGCTCTGATACTGTTTGCCAACTCCGTATCATTAGTTGTAACAGCACCAGCATCACCCAACGCACCCAGGTTTTTACCCGGGTAAAAACTAAAAGCTGCTACATCGGCTAATGCCCCGGTTTTAATACCGTTCCAGGTTGCGCCAATTGCCTGTGCATTATCTTCAACAATTTTTAGGTTGTATTTCTTTGCCAATGCGATCAACGCTTCTGAAAAAACTACCCTCCCATACAAATGAACAAGTAAAATGGCTTTTGTTTTTGGAGTGATCTTCTCTTCTATTTTACTAATATCAATATTGTATGTTTCAATATCCGGCTCAACAAAAACCGGCGTTAAGTTATTATCGCTTACCGCAAGCACTGAAGCGATGAACGTATTTGCAGGAATGATCACTTCATCTCCTCCAGCCATCGTTCCCATTTGTATATATGCTTTAAAGATCAACCTGATGGCATCTAAACCATTTGCAACACCAATTGCATGTTTCATACCAACAAAGGCAGCCAGGTTATTTTCAAAAGCATTTACTTCAGTACCAGAAATATACCAACCACTTCTAAAAACTTTAAGAAGTTGCTCTTCGATCTCATCTTTATGTTGCAGGTTGATGGCCTGCAGGTCGAGGAATTTTATCACTTTACTCATGGTTTATAAGGATGCAATTATATAAATTTCTGCAGCAATTTCTGGATAGGACTCGCCGAGTTTTAAAAATGCTGATAACATCTCCTGGTTCCATGATTCGTCAATTTGTTTGTCAGAAACCGGCTTTAACCAATAGCCTCCAAAATGATCTATTTTGTAACCGGCTTTAACAAAATCCACTTTAAATGTTTCCGGTGCATAAATACGCATGTGCCCATGATGAATATCTTTTACGCTTTGCGAAAACACTGATTCCAGCAATCCCATTTCAACAGCAGCCTGCCTGTGCAGGGATTGTGCATTGGGTACAGCACAAAGCACTTTTCCGCCGGGAGCAAGCCATTTTTTAATTACCTGTAACAACAGAACCGGATCTGCAACATGCTCAAGCACATGGCCCAGTATAATAAAGTCAAATGTATCCTCAAGGACTGCATCTTCAAAAAGCGAATGAATGATCTTGAGGGAAGGATATTTTTCTTTCAGTTGTTCAGCAAACACTGAAGATCCTTCCATAACTGTGAGCTGAGGGTCGTAGGTTAATAAATGCGGGGTCATTAAGCCCTCAGCAGGGCCAAGTTCCAGCACCTTGCCTTCTTTTAAAAACCGGGAAAATATTTTATAAGAATACAGGATCGTATTACTGTTGGTAAAAGTAGTGTAGAGAGATTGTGATGCTACTTCATTTAATTTTGACTCACTAAATGTGCTCATAGTATTGTTAGAAAATATTGATTAATGTTATCAAACTGCCTTGCCTGCTCAAAATCGGGCAACCGGTATAAAGCTGTTTTAACCTGCACAAAGTTAATATTTAATTGTTGAGCCGCTTCATAGTCAGATACAGAATCGCCGCAGAATGAATAAACATCAAAATCGTTACTCAGTTGCTGTAACCGGTTCAATTTTGGATTCGTGCCGTGATCATGTTTTTCAAAATAAATACTTTCGAAAAAATCATGAATGCCTAAATTATGAATTTGCTTTTTCGAATGCTCCTGGTTACTCCTTAATGAAAGGAGTATTAGTTTAAAATGCTTTTGCAAAGCTTCTGTCAAAAAATGTTTTTCAACAATCAATTCATCCAAAGCAAGATAATTTTCCGACTCTATATTATTTTGGTAATACAATCTGAATGCTTCCCAATCCAATTCAACATTTAAAGTCTTAAGTAGGTTTGTATTGGATAGATTATTAGAACGCCTCCTTTGCAAATAATCGTCAAATGAAATGAACTGTTTCCCTTCATTTACCAAATAATCATGAATGCAGCAGTATTGCCGGTAATGCGTAGATAACAAGGTATCATCCAGATCGAGAATTATGGCTTTATCCTTCATAAAAATTTTCGTTCCAATACCTGGTCATAAAAATTCCCTTTTTAACCGGTATTGCTCTCAACTCATTAAAAAGCGGGGATTGTACCGATTCAAGAACAGTAAATAAAGGACTGTTTAAACCAGCATGATAAGATAATACGCCAGCACCGGAAAAACGTGGATTGATCTCAATAAAATAAGGAATTTCATTTTCAACGATGAACTGAATGTTGGAAGCTCCTTTATATTCCAGGCTTTTGTGAATTTCACCTGAAAGCTTTTCCAATATAGGAAAATCAACCGTTACACCCTTTGTGGATATCCCTTCCTTTGTTTCAATTCTTTTTCTTACGCAACAGCTGAAATGATCATCACCATAAGCTGTGTAGCAATCAACTGTATACTCATCCCCTTGTATCATTTTTTGCAGGAAACCATTTTCGAGGTCAAATTGCATCTTGTTTTCTGCTGCCGAAGCAATCACCTGTATGCCTTTACTGCTCACCCCTTCCTTTGGTTTATAAATAGCGGGATATAAAATTTCAGCAACTGAATTAAACATTTCAGGCACATTAATTCTATGATCCGCTAAAAAAGAATTGATCTTTTTTTTATCGTTACACAAATCAATGATTGCTGGTTTATTAACCGCCCAAAAACAAAGTGCCGGATATTTTTCAGCTAGCTCTGCAATTTTTTTAACCTCAACATCATGTATAGGAATTACACATTGAATGTTTTGTTCTTTAATGATATTGATCAACCGTGTTTCATAATCATCTGCAACAGCCGGTGGAACCTGGTAAAAATGATCGGCAAATGAACTGCCGGCGGATAAATGTGGAGGAAAAGTATCGGTGCCTGTTACTGCAATATCTTTATGATAACGCAATGCCTTTATTACGCCAATGGCAGTATTACTGCCCAGTGATGTAACCAATACATTTATCATACAGCTGTTTTAATTAATAAACCGTGGCCGTTTATATTGTGAACAAAAAAAGCATCGGGTGTACTTTCAGCCAGTTCGTTTACCAATTGCGTAATACCGGCACAGGCCGCAAAACCATAATCATCAAATACCACTACTCCACCCACGATCATTCTTTGCCAAACCCAGTTAAAAATATCTTTTGCAGAATCGTATACATCAACATCAATATGGCAGATCTTAAATTCTTTTTCTTCAACCTGGTCTGCATTTACATCCGGAAAAATTCCTTTTAAAATATGATAGCCGGAAATATCCAGCTGGTTCATCAGTTTCTCAACAGTTTCAATGGAAGTATCGGCATGTTCACCGCCTTTATACTGGTTATCTTTTTCGCCAGCCTTGGCAACACCTTCAAAAGTATCGCATAAATAAACCGGAGAATTGTTGTTATTGGCCTTAGCCAGCAATGCCGCAGTGCCGCCACGCCATACGCCCACTTCAATGATGGAAGCAGCACTGTTTTTTAAACGTTTAGTTATCTGCCACAATTCAAAACAACGGTAAATATCAACCAGTGTATTATCCTTAATGATATCATAGGTTTTCATAAACAATTCATCATTCAGCCAGGGCGAATAAGTACTTTTAGGAAACAGCAGACTTTGTTTATAAGCCTGTTCCCTTTCCTCCCAATAAGCATGATAATAATGATTGTTCTCCCAGGTATAAATTTTTTCCATGTCGGTTATTTCAAAAATTCTTGATAGTCTCTTATGTAATCTTTTTCATCGTACACTTCACTGGCTATGCACATCTGCACAGCATTGTGGCTGTATTGCATCATACGCCAGCACATTTTAGGAATGTACAAACCAACTTTAGGAGAATCCAGCACAAACTCCTGTTTTTCGCCACCCTTCATCTCTGTGGTTACTATTATTCTGCCTGCCACGGCTACCAGGATCTGTTCTAAATTATAATGCGAATGAAAACCTCTTTTTACATCTTCGGGTGTATAGTATGTCCAGTAAATTCTTTGGGGTTTAAAAGGAAGTGTTTCTTTTTCGGCTATGGAAATGTATCCAATATCCGATTTGCCAATTGAATTAAAATGAATAATGTAGGGTGAAGCAGGCATGTTAAGTTATTGGTTAAATGTTGGCAGCGTCCAAAGCATTGATGGTGCTGATCTTTTTCAAAAATAAAGCTTTTGCTTCTTGCATCCTGTTGTTGAGTTTAAATTTTACAAAATCGGTATAATAAGA
>JANOUJ010000555.1:0-6342 GCA_031416815.1 Chitinophagaceae bacterium | reverse complement strand
GCAGCCGGTGCTCACCGATCTTTGGGAAAATGATCAGTCACAAGAAACGCATTCACCACGGTGGGGAATTGGAAGCAGGGCGGAAGAGATATTAATTTCAATGGAGAAATTTATCATTGGAGCAAACACCATGAGTTCCTGAAATTTATTGATCTGCCCAAAAAGATCTATCAGCCAATTGAGCTGGCAATGAATTTAGCGAAGCCGGAAACATTCAGGCATGGTCGTGGCACGGCGGTACCAGCATTAGGAGTTGCGAATGAGGAGTATGATCTTCTGGAATCGAATGGGTGGCATTTGGTAGATGGGCCTGCATTTTCAACCGATCCGTGGCAATATAGAGATTATATTATTCATTCAAGAGGTGAGTTTACTTTTGCGAAGGATCAGAATATTCGTTTGCGCAGCGGGTGGTTCAGCGAGCGAAGCGCATGCTATCTTGCGGCCGGTCGGCCTGTCATCACGCAGGACACAGGATTTGGCGTAACGATCCCGACTGGCGAAGGATTGTTTTCGTTCAATACAATGGATGAAGTCATTGCTGCTTTCGATGCGATCAGCAGCGATTATCAAAAGCATAGCCGGGCTGCAAAAGAAATTGCACAGGAATATTTCAAGGCCGAAACGGTTTTAGAAAAACTTTTAAATGACCTGGGAACTTAACGATGAATATAAAAAAATTAATTGTAAACGCAGACGATTTCGGGCAATCAGATGGGATAAACAGCGGCATCATTATAGCCCATGAACTAGGCATTGTAACGAGTGCCAGTTTGATGGTTCGCTATCCTGCTGCCATCGCTGCGGCTGCACTTGCAAAAAAAAATCCTGGTCTGGGGATCGGGCTTCATGTTGACCTAGGTGAATGGATCTTTGCCGGGGGTAATTGGGAAGCGCTTTATGAAGTTGTTTCACTGGAGAATATTAATTCAGTTGAAGAAGAAATAAATAGGCAACTTGATCTTTTTTGCAAGATCATGGGTAGAATGCCTACACATATCGATTCACATCAGCACGTACATCAACGCTCCTCGCTGCGCCCGTTATTTTTGAAAATAGCCGCAATACTTGGAGTTAACTTGCGTGGATGTGGGAGTAAAGTAACTTATTTCGGTAACTTTTATGGGCAATTAACAGATGGTTCTGCCTATCATGAAGCTATAAGTGTTAATGGATTAAGGCAAACTATTGGCAGACTACCGGCGGGCATTACGGAATTAGCTTGTCATCCCGGCCTGCATAATGATATCAACACAATGTATCGAACGGAAAGAGAAATAGAGGTAAATACATTATGTGATCCGGATATAAAAAAAACCATTACCGAGCTGGAAATAGAATTGTGTTCTTTTGAAGGGATTACCGGGTTAAACTGAAATAATTCAAGCAGGTTTTATAACCCAGGTATATTTCATTCAAAATGCAGGGGGTTTATTACCCTGCAATAAATACTATGGGAAGTACAGCCGGCTATATGCTTTTAAATCTTTGTGAAATAAACGTATACGATGAAAATTGTTATCCTGGGTTATATTGTTAAAGGGCCCCTCGGCGGCCTCGCCTGGCATCATTTTCAGTATGTGTATGGTTTAAAACAAATGGGCCACGAGGTTTTGTTCATGGAAGACAGCGAGGACTTTCCTTGCTGTTATAACCCCGAAACCTACATGGTAGGCGAAGACCCGGCTTATGGCCTGCAGTTTATTCAAAATTTATTTGCTTTGTACAACCTGCAGCACAACTGGTGTTATTATGATGCTCATACCGGAAAATGGTATGGGCAATCTAAACAAAAAGTGCTGGATTTTTGTGCAGCCGCCTCCGCTGTAATAAATCTTTCAGGTGTTAATCCTTTACGTGACTGGTGGACTAACATTCCAAACCGAATATTGGTAGATACAGATCCGGTATTTACTCAAGTAAAACATTTAACAGATGAAAAGGCGATGGCGTTGGCAAAATGCCATACTCATTTTTTTACGTTTGGCGAAAATTTTGGTAAACCAGGATGCAGCATCCCCGACGACCGTTTGCCATGGCAACCAACAAGGCAACCGGTTTGTATTGATTTATGGAAAGTATCACCTGCACCACCTAATGCAAACTGGACAACTGTTATGCAATGGGACAGTTATAAAAATGCCTTATGGGAGGGTAATTCATTTGGTATGAAATCACAGTCATTTCAAGAATATGTTACATTACCTAATTTCATTCAGCCTGAAAAATTAGAGCTGGCACTGGGAAGTGTAACTGCACCTAAACAGCTCCTGGAAAAAGAGAACTGGCTTATAACCGATCCCTTTATTGCAACCAGTACACCGCATGTTTTTCAGGACTACATTGCCAGTTCAAAAGGTGAATGGACGGTGTCTAAACACGGTTATGTTGTTACAAACAGTGGGTGGTTCAGCGAAAGGACCCTTAATTATATGATGACAGGAAAACCGGTAATTATTCAAAACACGGGGTTCAGCGATTTTTTACCAATAGGAAAAGGTATTTTAACGTTCTCCTCTTTGGAAGATGCTGTTGAAAAGATCAGGGAGGTGAGCATGTCGTACAATGATCATTGTTTACAAGCCCGGCAAATAGCGCTGACTTATTTTGAAGCTGAAGAGGTTTTGGCCCGGCTTTTAAAAGCACAGTTCTAAACTTAATTATAAAACGACCATTGTATAAACCAGGAACCCATACCTCAACAACTGGCAAGAGATTACAAATTGCCTTTTTCGATTACCCCGATGTGTACGAGGATTTTTATACACATTATCATATTGGGCAACAGGATTTTGCAACTCGCTGGTACAATACGGGGTCACATGCTCTCATTAAAGTTATACAGGAGTCGATAGGTGATGTTACCTGGTATGCGCTGTCTGTTAAGCCTGAAATACAGGAAGAACAGACACATGATTATTTAAAAGCAAAAGTTAAGTTCCTTCCTTCATCATGGATACATCGCAGGTTATGGCAAATATTCTACAATTCAAAATTCTCATGGCGGTTACGCAAATTTTATAAGGTCTATGCAGTACTTGCTTCTTACAGTTGCCTGTTATCATATAAAATATACAGTTCGGTTAAAAAGGGTAAGCCTGATATTATCCTGGTACAGGAATACAGCAGTGGCAAATTTGATATATTGTTTCTTTATGCCAGGTTATTTGGAATTCCCATTATTTGTTATCATGCCGGTAGCACAGCCAAAACTACTTCAGGGAAATTTTTCAGGCGTTTTACGCTGCCAAGGTCTGGTTGGATTTATCCATCCGGGCAGAAAGAATTGAAAAGGCTAATTTCAGAATACAAAGTACCTCCAACACATCTCAATATTATTAGAATACCCATAGATGTTAATGTTTATAAGCCTATCGATAGAGATATCGCCTGCCAGCAAAGCGGTCTTAACCCCATGAAGAGATATTGGGTTTATGTTGGGCGTTTAGATGACGTGGTAAAACGTATCAGTGCAATTATCCGGGTTTTTTCCAAAATTGCCGAACATTATGAGGGGATCGACCTGCTGATCATCGGTACAGGAAATGACCAGGCAACGCTTCAGGAAAAAGTACCCAATCAATTAAAAAATAGAATCTACTTTTTAGGGTGGATTGGAGATGATGAAAAAAAGAATCTGTTGTATAATTGTGCCGAATGCTTGCTGATGGCTTCCTGGCGGGAGGGCTTTCCTACTGTTATAGGTGAAGCATATGCATGCGGTATACCGGTTATCAGTTCAGATGTTGGTACCATATCAGACCTGGTAATACACGAGCAAACCGGCTGGCTCTTTACCGCAGGCGATGATACAAAGATGCTGGAAATTTATGAGCAGGTTGCCCGCGAACCAGCTTTGCTTTCTTCAAAAAGTTTATTGGTAAGGCAAATAGCTGAAGAACATATGTCTACTGCAGCAATAAGGGCTGCGTTAAAAAAAGGATTCCATCACGTATTTCCCGGTTATGAATAGTAGTTTTAGCGATACCGCGATAATTTTAACGCAACAGTTAGAATTAAAAGGATACAAATTCCTGGGCTCTTCGGGCTGGATACCGCCCGAAGAAAGAGAAGTTGTGGATTGGATGATATTGATTCGCATATTGGGATGGCATGTAATTTTACAAACACCTGATGAGTTTACTGATAAGGTACTGCAGGAGTATAATGTAAAGTGGGTTATCATAACAGGTAAAACTGAGGATTATCCGCTTGATTACATAGACAAAATTGTCGTGTTGTTAAAACCGTTTCCAGCGCTGTTAATTGCGCAGGCTGAATCTGGGGGCTGGGATGGAGGAGAATTGTTCGGTACTTGTGTCAAAAAAAAGGCTCAGGGAAAAAAGTTGCAATGGGTTGGAAATGGTATTCAAAAGGCATGGCGTTGTGAATCGATGATAGAAATGAACGGCCTCGGGTATTCCGGTCATCACACTATAAATTGCATATTGGATGGCCACCCGGTTATTATCTCTACGCCAAACGGGTCCGGGAAAATAATAACCCTAGGATTTCATCCCGGCCAGGCACGTGATCATGACGGTATTTTTTCTGCTTTGCTGAAACATATGCTTATTTATGAAAGCGTTTCACCCGTTGCATGGTACCAATGGAACAACACTGTTATTCTAAGAATGGATGATCCGGGAAGCCTGCAAGTTGTTTATGATGAACAGTACCAAAATAGTAAACTAAGCGAAAGGGATTGGTTATCTATTGGTGAAGAGTTGCACAAGAGAAATGCAAGGATGTCATTAGGGTATGTTTGTGGATGGGTTGATGATGGAGACAGCAACAGGGGTGAACTGACGATACAGGGAGAGCAGGTATTAAGAATACCAGGAAAGGTTTATTCATCACCGCATGTTAAATACAAATCCAAAAGATTTGGGCACTCCCCAATTGTTTATGACTATGAATCGGAGTTTAAGGGGATAGAGAAATTGAGAAAAAATAATTTGGCTGAAGTAGAACTGCATGGTTACACCCATCTGAATCCCGACAGGGAAAGTTGGCTGAATGCTCCGGATAGATATTCCAATGACTCCTGGTACAGGGAATTTGGGGATACGGCCGTTACATTCCTGGCATCTGTACGCAGGGAGGAACAACCTTTTGCCCAGGGATTGAGTTCTTTAAAACAAATTTTCACTACTACACCATCTACTCTTATCTGTCCCGGGGATGTTTACACCAGCGATGTGCTGGAACAGGTTATAAACAGTGAACTGCTGATGCTTAGCAGTTATTACCTGGCCATAAAGTTGGAGAAACAATTGTGCTGGGCCCAGCATATTTGTGCGCCTTATTTGAACGAGGCAGATGCCAGTTGGTTTAAAGCTGAATTGCCTGTTGTAGGTTATTTTCATGACTTTGATATCAAGATCAACGGCATAGCGTGGTTTACAGATTGCTTAAATAAATGGGAAAAAGCCGGTGCCAGACATTTTGTGGACTTCAGGATACTTGCGGGGGCATTGGCACATTATGTAAGCTTACAACCTTCTGAAAGCGATTACCTATTGCATTTTGAAAGGGAACTGGATTTTAATTTCATCCCTTCTTTACGCATAGGGCTCTTTTTTCCTGCTGCTGATTGTTATACGAATATTGATGTAAAAATAAATAACCAGCTTTTTAAAATTCCGGTGAGCACCGATGACCAGGGAGAAATGATCGTTCGTATACCTCCACCAAGTGTTTCGGAGAGTTAGTTTAAATTGAAACATCAAACGCAGAACTTATACCAAATTAACTGATTTATTTATGCATTTTAAAAAGGTAGTGATTTACCCGGTTATTATTATCGTATGCATCACAGCGTATTTTATTTCTAAACAAATTGTGGCCGGGAAAATAATTGAGAAGCGGATCGAATATGTATCGGATAAGCCTTCAGAAGTGTACATGGTCTGGGGCTTCATGAACGGAGATGTTCCTCCTCAAAGGCTTTGGCCGACAAATTCTTACCTGGAGCATAGTATGATATATACTAAAATGGATGAAAGTAATGGCAAATTTGCTACCCTTATTAGATTACCCCAGGAAACAGAAATATATTACTGGATCGTTTTAAAAAAAGATAAAAATGGAAATGCAATTGATGTATGGGAAACAGGGGGGGTAGATAAAAAATATTTTTTATTGGTTTTTACAAGTTGGTTCAAGCCTGGCATTTTTATATTTTTAGCGGGATTTATTCCACTTGTGCTGGCACTTGTAAAAAGCAGGAAACATAGTTTGAATAGTTATAACCCTGGCCTGTTTGGAATAAAAGATTATGTACCTCAGTTTGACAGTATAAGGGCGATAGCCGTATTACTGGTAATTGTTCATCATTGG
>JANOUJ010000554.1:0-1694 GCA_031416815.1 Chitinophagaceae bacterium | reverse complement strand
GGCAGAAAATTTCTGGCTCCACCAAACTGGCGGTTACCAACAATTTGCTTTGCATAATTTACAGGAACTTTACGGGTACCTTGTACTAAAAGTATAACGCCTAAGATAACAGCGATCAACAACACCAGTTCGATCAATATCATTAATATACCGCCGGCTCCTCTGGTAAACCTTGCAGACCATTCCTGGCCAAATGACTCCGGTAAACGGGCAAGTATACCAACCATGATGATGATAGAAGTACCATTACCCAAACCTTTATCGGTGATCTTTTCGCCCAGCCACATTACAAACAATGTTCCTACGGTAAGTATAACTACTGTTGATACCCAAAAATAAGCACTGAATGCAGGAATGATCGCTTCAACATTACCCGGAGCTTTTAAATAACCTATATAAGCTGCTGCCTGGAATGCGGTAACAATAACTGTCAGATAACGTGTCCACTGGTTAATTTTCTTCCTGCCACTTTCGCCTTCCTTCTGAATTTTTGCCATTTGGGGAACGAGGATGGTCATCAACTGCATGAAGATAGAAGCCGAGATGTACGGCATGATACCTAACGCAAAAATAGATGCCTTTGAAAAAGCACCTCCAACAAATGTATCAAGTAAACCAAGCATCCCTGATTCTGTGCTGGATGCAAGCGAAGCTAATTTATTTGGATCGATACCGGGGAGTACAATGAACGAACCTATGCGGTAAATGAATATCAACAGTAACGTGAAAGTTATCTTATTGCGCAGTTCCTCTATGCTCCAGATATTCTTAAGTGTTGTTATGAACTTCTTCACAGAATTTAAAAGATTTAAGTGATTTGCTCTAAATTAAAAATGACCCCGCTTAGCGTGGGCCGGGCAAATATCGGGAATTATTTTATTATCTCGATAGTACCTCCGGCTGCTTCAATAGCTGCTTTCGCTTTTTCACTGGCGGCATTCACTTTAAAAGTGAATTTACCTTTCAGTTCGCCATTACCTAAAACCTTTACACTATCAAACTGGCTTATTAAACCATTGACGTATAAATTCTGCAGGTTGAATTCTGTAATACCATATTTTTCAGAAAGTGTATCTATCTGGCCAAGGTTCAATACTTTAAACTCAATACGGTTGTTATTTTTGAAACCACGCTTTGGAATACGACGTTGGATAGGCATCTGGCCACCCTCATGGGCTTTTTTACTTTTGTAACCTGCACGGCTTTGTCCGCCCTTGTTACCTTTTGTAGATGTACCGCCTTTGCCACTTGCCTCACCACGGCCAATTCTTTTTTCTTTGTGTGTTGCGCCTTTTGCAGGCTTGAGTGTGTGTAGTTTCATTTTACTATTTGATTTTGTACTTACGGGGAATCACCCCTCGCTTGTTTTGTTAATACATTTATTGGTTAATCCGTTAATCCGCTTTATCGGCTTAATGTATTATCCCAGTTCTTCAACTTTAACCAGGTGATTAACTTTGGTAACCATACCTAATATTTGTGGAGTAGCTTCTACTTCTACCGATGCATTCATTTTCTTCAGGCCCAATGCAATCATTGTTCTCTTTTGACGCTCTGAACGGTCAATTACACTTTTAACCTGTGTTACTTTTATCTTTTTCATAACTGTCTTTTGACTGCTAACTGCCGACTGGCGACTGTTAACTGGTTTTATCCGTTAAATACTTTCTTTAAAGAAATGCCACGTGTTTTTG
>JANOUJ010000553.1:0-3760 GCA_031416815.1 Chitinophagaceae bacterium | reverse complement strand
ATTTGATCCTTCTTACAATTATGCACCGGTGCAGGGAGCAAAGGCATTTATAGGCATTCGCTGGTTTATTAAATAACTATTTCGTAGCAGCAATTCCTACGATCATTGCCTCCAGATTCTTTTCTTTGCAAAAGGTCTTGCATATATTTTCAGCAGCTGTCAATATCTGTGGAATGGTCTTTTGTCCTGCTCCTGCTAGTGTATGGGCTTTTGCCAAGGATTCATTTTCATGTGGTTTACTCTTTGGCTGAGCCCCCTTAGCAGGCGCTTGTGGAGATGTTTGCAACAGTGCTTCCTTAATTACTTCCACTCTAAGGCCACTATCTTTCAAATTGCCCAGCTCAGCTATCATCCAGCTTAAAGCATAAAACCGGTTCTTATCAAACAATAAAAAATGTTTCAGATCTGCGGCGTCGGGCAATGTATTATATGGTGAATTGATTATTGTTTCGGTTAAATATTTAGTAAGATATTTTGGTGTTGCCGCTTTGGATTTACTTACCTGAACACAACCCCTTAATGCCTGTGGGTAAATACTCAGCCAGCGGATCATCCTCCTGAATTCATGAACATTTGTTTCCACATCGGTAAAATGAAAATCTTTCTCATTGATGAACTCCAGTATTTTGTTGATGGCTGTTATATAAAATTGCTGTATACTTTTTACCTCATCTTTTTCGCCCTGCCAATCAGCTTTTTTTAATTTCTTCCTGATCTTTTCTATGCGGTTGCCGGCTTCACCCAACCATCCTTTTTCCTTTAATAACTCATTCAGGCTTTGTATTTTTTCACGGCTTTGGGCCTGCAGGTAATTGGTAACGGTTGCAGGCACTTTTTTACCAGCTGAAAATTCTTTGGCAAAGGCATCATAATAATCTATTTGCCCAATAGCATCTTCCAGCAATTTAAAATGCTCCTTGATTTTGCTGAATTTGTTCTTGTTATGGATGCCGGCATACAGCTTAGCAAGGCCTTCGAGCATAAACAGCGTAGCACGGGCATTATGCTGATATAACCAAAGCGCAGGATTTTTTTGTTTGGAAGATTTAATAAGCAACTCCTGTAATTGGGTTAGGTAATAATCAAATCTTGCTAAGCCATTTTTCATTTTAAGTGTGTTTATTGTTAACCGAAAAATTGAACATTGAAAGTTGAGCATTGATTATTGCTCATTAGTAAAAAATAAATGTTCAATAAACAATGTTCAATACTCAATATTCAATATTCAATGAAGAAATCTTATCGTTCAAAAAAAGCTACATTACCGCCAACCCATTCTTTGTTTTTATTATAACGTGTGCCGATCATTTTGCCTTTGCTTAATCTTGCCAGGTTATGCACGCCAACCGGTCTGGCCCATTCCTTTTTCCAAAAATAAAATAAACGAATCTCTGCTTTGGCTGGCTCATCGGGGGTTTCAATCACATCGGCGTATTTTACTTTCTTTTGAAGTATCCAATTCTCAGGGTCTTGTACGGCTTCAATATCTTCGGGTTTAACATCAATCACCACACCCATCCCTGCAAAAGAGAACAAAGGTTTTAGCACATAATTCTCCAGGTCGGCCGGCATTTGTTTTAACTCATTTAAAAAATAGGTTTGGGGGACATAAGGATTTTCTATAAAAGGCAAAGTAAATTTGCTGATGCGGTAAAACCAATTGGGGTGCGGTGCCCATTCCACATCGTATGGTTTTGTAAGGTCAACCACATCGCCCAGTCCTTCCTGTTTTTGAAGGTCATCAAAAATTACGCGGTTGTAAATTCTTTTGATGGGTGTTTTTACACCATTGTTCTCGTAAAACAATTTGTCGCCTTCGGCTATCAGTTTTGTAAGACAAACCATTTTAATACCGAGCAACTGTTCGGTACAATAAAAATCTATCCTTGTTTTTTGTTGCTCAGGATAAATTTCCAGTAGAATTACATTTTCCGGAGCCAGGTCACCCACAATTAGTTCTCTTAATAAATCAACATAGGTTTCTTTTGTGTAGCCATTTAAATAGGGAGAAAAATTATCCGGCAGTTCAGCATACTCAGCAGTTAACTCCGAATGAAATGCCTGGAAAGCATACAGTGTAGGAAATCCCTGCATTTCGATCAACTGCGGCTCCAGTTCTCCGTTTTCATTTTCACAAATGCCAAAATCAAAAACTACAAACTCGGGATGGCTGTTTTCATTGGGCACTTTTACATTGGCGGGAATGCCACGATCGGTTAATGATAAAAATTTAGGATCAACAATTACATCAATGATATCTTCACATGCACCAAGCATTTTCGCCGTAAAATCTTTAGGAACAAATACCGGTGTTTCTGCATTCCTGAAATCCAGTGCGCCCGGATGCAAGCTCTCCAGCTTAGCCATATAGGCATCATATTTTTCTTTGGTAAAATTGTTGTTGAATTTTTTCCTTAACTCTTTTATCATGGTTGATACAGCTTTTTATTATTCTTATGTTCAGAATAAAAATAACCATAAAAACTCATTAATCATTCGCTTTTGTCATGCCGAGGTACGAAGCATCTTATCCCTACCTAAGTGACTTTAACTTTTACTGAGATGCTTCGTACCTCGGCATGACAAAAAATTGTCTTACGCTGGTAAAAAACAGTAGATTGAATAAGGAGGAAGGATTATTATCTTGTTTAAACTTCAACCGGCTGCAGGTTTTCCACTGCATGGTATAGGAAATTAGGAAGTATGTGTGCGTAGGTCCACATGATCTTTTCGGGGTCGTTCAAGTGTTCGATCATGGATTGCCATTTCTCCAGGCCATAATTTTCAACAACTGTTTTTTTCTTTTCTTCGGTTTGCAAATGCAGGCTCATTCCAAGGGCATCCGCTTCCGGATGAAATTGGGTGCCGATCATGTTTTCGTTGAACCGGATGGCCATTACGGCTCTTTCAAAGGGAACATGGGGCCTGTCTTTTTCAATGGCTAAAATGGATGCACCCATTTCGTGCAGTTTATTTTGGTTAGGGTCAGTAACCTGGTAATCCCTGCTGTCGACCGCATAAAAAGGATCTTTTAAACCCTCAAAGATCAATTCGTTTTTTCCATCAGATAGAAGATGCATGGGGAAGATGCCAAAAGCAGTACTTTTTCTTTTGTCAACTTTAGCAACTTTATAATGCCTGCATATTAATTGAAAAGAATGGCAGATAAAAAACACCTGCTTTTTTTGTACATGGGCCTCGCTGTTATTCCAAAGCTCCACTTTATCTAACCAATTGAAATAAACTTTTTCCCAATCGCTGCCTTCACTATCTAACGGGCTGCCGGGGCCGCCGCTGGAAATATAAATATCGTAACTAAGGTCGGGAACCTGTTTTTCCAGCCGCACTTCAAATTCATCCCAGGTCAGATCGAGGTGATTGTTTTCGCCAAACTGGTTAAGGATTTCCCGGATGCAACGCATGCCCTGGTTGGCATAGCCTTCATACATGTCCAATATAGCGATACGGATGGATTTCTTTTCTGTCCAGTTCATATACAAACATAACAATTTTTTAAACGAAGATGTTTGGAGAAGGGCGGGTATTTTATTAACGTAGTGTGAATTAAAAGTCAAAAATCAAAAGTAAAAAGTCAAAAGCTTGCAATTGAATGCACTTCTTTTTGAACCTGCCTATCTGCAGACAGGTTTTGACTTTTGATTTTTGACTTTCTCTGTGGCTTCTGCCTTATCTTAGTAAAATCACCGTGCCTTTCATTTCCACTACGCTTCCTTTCTTATCAATGCCTTTTATCATCCAT
>JANOUJ010000552.1:0-1580 GCA_031416815.1 Chitinophagaceae bacterium | reverse complement strand
CATCAACTATCAACTTAATTACGAAAAGCAACTACTGAGGGCAGGTAATGCGCAGCATCCTGCGGATAATTTTTTACTCAACACAACAGCCGAAGCCAGATTTGGAACACTGAATAATAAACTAAGCGGTGGATTAAATTTTATGGCTGGCCGTTTTAATAAAAGATTTTTGCCACCCGGCAATGAGAAAAGAAAAGTGGAATACTATTTTTACAGCCAGGGCAAGGTAAATTTTATTGGTTACGATGCCACTATGCAGGGCGGACTTTTCACACGTAAAAATCCTTACACGATTACCGGAAGCGACATTACAAGGGTAACTCTTCAGGCTGATGCCGGTATTATTGTCAATTTTAAAAAATTCTATCTCTCCTACACCCAATCTATAATTACTAAAGAATTTCGAACGGGTAAATACCATCGCTGGGGCGGCGTTAGTGTTGGATTTGCTTTGTAACCTGTTTTACAAAAACTACTATTACATTTGAGTAAGATTAATACACAGGTAAAATACACGTTGCATGAGTAACCAGTTTACTGAAACATTACACCCTAAATCAAATGATGAATTACTACAAATGGTTTATGAATTTGATGAATGGAGCCCGGAAATGTTGACTGCCGTGGAAACCGAATTAGGCGAAAGAAAGATTTTACCGGAGGACATAAGCATCAGAAAGCAACAGGCCATTGATGAAGAGGATGAATTTTTGTCGAAAGGAACCGCCGCAAGCCTTGGAGGACAGGTTTTTGGATGGGTATTTGTTTTAGGATTGCTGGGCCTTTATATTGGTTATAATTATGCTTTTTCAAAAGTAAGTAGTAAATATACCAGCAAAAAATATTTTGAATACGATGAACCCTCAAGAGAGGTTGGTTCATATATTTTTTATACTTCTATTGCGGCCTTTATCCTGGGTTTTATGTATGTAGTAGTTACTATAAATTAAACATCCGTTAAGGACTATCCCATCAATACAACCAGTCGCATTTTCACGGTTGCAACAAATTAATAACCGGGTTTCATTAAAACCCGATATTGCAATCTTTTCTGCATCTAAACTTCATGGGCTGGCTACACTGTTCAAATCCTCCCCTCTTTTTTGTACTTTTGC
Organism: Chitinophagaceae bacterium; assembly: GCA_031416815.1. Lineage (GTDB taxonomy): Bacteria > Bacteroidota > Bacteroidia > Chitinophagales > Chitinophagaceae > Ferruginibacter. The sequence goes on along the minus strand of JANOUJ010000552.1, from coordinate 465 downwards.
CATCCAATAATAATGAAGAAGAAAAAAATGGAATTGACTAAAAATTTTGAGCCGAAAGCCATTGAGGATAAATGGTATAAACATTGGATTAGCCAAAAGTATTTCAACAGTACGCCTGATAGCCGGCCTGCATTTACGGTTGTCATACCACCACCCAATGTTACCGGTGTGTTGCACATGGGCCACACGTTGAATGAAACCGTACAGGATATACTGGTTCGCAAGGCTCGCATGAGCGGCTTCAATGCCTGCTGGGTTCCCGGCAGCGATCATGCTTCTATCGCCACCGAAGCCAAAGTGGTGGGCATGCTTAAAGAAAAAGGCATTGATAAAAATAGTTTAACGAGGGAAGCGTTTTTAAAATACGCTTTTGAGTGGAAGGATAAATACGGCGGCATCATTTACAACCAGATAGAAAGGCTGGGCTGCAGTGTTGATTGGGACCGCACCACCTTTACAATGGAT
>JANOUJ010000551.1:0-1829 GCA_031416815.1 Chitinophagaceae bacterium | reverse complement strand
CGTTAAATGTCTCTCTACTTTCTTTTTTTAAGAAGCACTTTTATTTTTTCTGGCGATGTGCCCTTCGGGATTTCGATAACCATAAATTTTATTTGGATAAAGTTACTAAAAATCTATGTTAATCCGTCAAATCAGTGGCATGCGTGCCTGCGTGCAGGCAAGTTCTATCCCTTTAAATCTAACTTTATCTGTAACTCTTCAAACTGTTTATCATCAATGGTTGCAGGCGCATCCAGCATTACATCACGCCCTGAATTGTTTTTTGGGAATGCTATAAAATCACGAATGCTTTCGCTGCCCCCAAGAATTGCACATAAACGGTCGAAGCCGAAAGCAATACCGCCATGCGGCGGTGCGCCATATTCAAAAGCGCCCAGTAAAAAACCAAATTTGTGGTTCTGTTCTTCCGCATTCATCCCCAGTGCTGCAAACATTTTTTCCTGTAATTCTCTTTGATAGATACGAATAGAGCCGCCACCAACTTCATTACCATTCAATACCATATCATAAGCATTGGCTTTGATGTTGGCATAAGGATGTTCTAAATATTTTTCAGCGTCTTCAATAACGGGGTTATTGTTGATCATGATATCAATATGATCGGGTTTTGGAGATGTGAAGGGGTGATGACGGGCAACCCAACGATTTCCGTCTTCATCATATTCAAATAACGGGAAATCGATCACCCACAATAATTTAAATTCTTCAGGGTTTCTCAATCCAAGTCGCTCCGCCATAAACATCCTCAAATCACTAATGGCTTTACGGGTCCTTTCTTCTGCGCCAGCTAATATTAAAATAAGGTCTCCGGACTTTGCATTGGCTGCTTCGGCAATAGCTTTTAATTTATCTTCTGTATAAAATTTATCTACGCTGCTTTTATAAGTTCCATCGGTATTACACTTTATGAATACCAAACCTTTCATACCTATCTGCGGACGCTTTACCCATTCTGTTAATTCATCCGTTTGTTTGCGGCTGTAGTCACTGCATCCCGGAACGGCAATGGCAACAACAGTTTCAGCTTCCTCAAAAACTTTAAAGTCAGCACCGTTTATCAGATCTGCTCTATCCTGTTTACCAACAAAAACACTGTCAGGTTTTTTTAAATTGAGTATGCTAAAATCAAAACGAATATCGGGTTTATCGTTTCCATAACGCCACATGGCATCTTCCCATGTCATACGTTCAACAACATCGGTGTAATCAATGTTTTTTACATCTTTGAAAATACGTTTCACTAAACCTTCAAACATATTGATGATATCTTCCTGATCTACAAAAGCCATCTCACAATCTATTTGTGTAAACTCAGGCTGGCGATCGGCACGCAGATCTTCATCTCTAAAACATTTTACAATCTGGTAGTAACGATCATAACCGCTCACCATCAGCAGTTGTTTAAATGTTTGCGGACTTTGTGGCAATGCATAAAACTGACCGGGGTTCATTCTTGATGGCACCACAAAATCCCTGGCGCCTTCTGGTGTACTTTTAATTAAGAAAGGCGTTTCAATATCCATGAAATTATTTTCATGCAAATAATTTCTTGCAGAACGGTTTACCTGGTAACGCAGTTCTAAATTTTTCTTAACAGCGTTTCTTCTCAGATCGAGAAAACGGTATTTCATGCGTATATCATCGCCTCCATCTGTATCATCCTGTATGGTGAAAGGAGGAACGGCTGATTTATTTAAAATTTTAAATTCGGTGACAGTAATCTCCACTTCACCGGTTGGTATGTTTGCATTTTTACTGCTGCGTTCATTTACTTTACCGGTAACCTGTAATACAAATTCTCTACCTAATGGATTTGTATCCAGATCAGC
>JANOUJ010000550.1:0-3880 GCA_031416815.1 Chitinophagaceae bacterium | reverse complement strand
CCGCCCGGGCTCAGGTCAATCAGCGCCAGCCTGCGGTGGCCAAGCACTAGTTTATTAGCTGTATCCGTATACATTCCTTCCCCATCCGGACCGCCATGCTTCAGCAGATCGCACATCTCTTTTACCATCGATTGGTTTGCTTCGATGGAAATGGATGGGGATAATATGCCTGCGATTCTACACAAGAAAGTCGTGAGTTGTGAGTTGTGAGTCGTGAGTCGTGAGTGTCGTGCTAACTGTAAGTCTCTGCTACTGAAAAACCAGTCCTGCTATTGTAAAAGATTTATCAAGTCAAATGCATACCCACGGCCTCAAAAATATTCAGCACACTGCGACTACGGTATTGCTCTATTCAGCTTTTACAAAACAAGTTTACTGCCACTTTAATATCCTTGTTAACACCAGGCGAATAATACTACTGCTTTTTGAACGGTATTATTATTTTGCTGCTGAATAAACTATGAACTGTTACCGTGGGTGGGCGACAAAACGGGCGCCTGCCCCGACGAGCATAGCGGAACTCGGGGGAGGCATTCGTTTTGTCTTGATTTTTTTGGTTACTCCTGAGCGTAGTCGAAGGATTGTATCAAGACAAAAAAGTAAAAGCATTATTTTAAAAAATCATTTACTTTTTTTTGAATGATTTTTTTAACCGCTTTCCAACTTTGTCCTGTGAGGCTTACGGGTTCTTCGCTTTCTTCCGCCTCATCAAAATAGCAAAGTGCATAGGGAACGGAAACCAATAACTGCTGGCTCGGATATTTTTTGGTGTAGTATTTTATAAAATCTTCTACAGTATAATGTTGCAATAATTCCGCTATATCCCAAAAATCCTTCTTGACACCTCTTTTCATGATGGCTGCAATTTTCATCGCCATGATATCCGGTATTCCTGCCATCCTGATCCCATTTTCAATAAAGGGCTCTGTTATCCAGGGATGATGATGATGTTTTACAAGATCAACTTTAACTCCATCAATAGCTCCAAAGAGCCCAACAGGATTTTTCGTATTCTTGTATGTAAACCCGGAAAAATGCTGCTCAAGAGGGAGTATTAAAGACTCATTGGTAAATGCTGTTGTTGAAAACAAGTCAATATCTACTGATAAGCGGTGGCCATAATATAAAGCAAGAGCAGTGCCTCCTACAAGATAAAAATCGTTCATCTCCGGGACCTGCATTAATTTTTTTAATACATCCAGTGTGTGGGGTTCGATTGTGCTATATTGTAGCATCGGTAATCAGTTAACTCATTATCAAACAAAGCGCAGGCAAGGTAAATACTTGCCAGGGAAAGCCATTTTGCATGGGTCAGTACATTACAGACCCGCTCATCCCCATAGTACCTCCTGCACTGCCGTATATCATCCACATCGCCCCTTTCAAATACCCTTTCAATAACAAAAGAACTTTTCTTATCATAGTCCAGCGCTTCAAAATTCACATCCCAGAAAATGCGTTTGTTAAAAACGGGTTTGCTTTTAGGTGCATCCATCAGATAAAGTTAAACCAAAACATTTTGGTTTTTGGGTCTGGTGTTTTGGGGTGTTGAACAGTCTGATAATACAATTAACTTTTAAGTTAGCAGGCTCCCAACACAAAACACAACACACAAAACGCTAAACTAATTCGAGATTCTTCTTATCAAAAAACGCACTCAACTGTATCCCCATACTTTCTATTTTTACTTTGGCACGGTTACCGTTCAGTTCAAGTACAATACCCTTATAATTCATGAGTACGCCCTGCTTAACCTGCACCGTACTTTTTACCTTCACCGCATTTTCCGTTACTTCAATATCTTCAAACTCGTTTAAAAAGCGACGTATGGTATCAATTTCACTGTCACGTATACGTGCCGGCTTGCCCAGCCAGTAAACATAATTCACAATACCGTTTATGCTGAGCAGGTTCCATTTAACTGCTTCATCCACCTGCACAAACACATAGCCCTTGAACAAAGGTTCCAGCACGGTCTTTTTACGGTCGCTCCATTGCCTGATCACTTTGTTAAGCGGACAATAGTTCTCAATGCCCTTATCCTGCAGCAAAGAAGCTACCTTTTTCTCCCAGCGGGGCCGGGTGTGTACGGCGTACCAGTATGTTGAATTATTTTTCACTGATTAAAAACTGAAGAATATTTTTTAAAAAAAATCAATTTAGCCACTAAGACACCAAGGCACTAAGGAAAATGCTGAAGCATTTTATAGAAATCAATCAACTCACTAAAACAAACTAAGTCTTAATACAGGGATACAAAGTCATTCGCCCGCCCGCAGGGTGCTGTGCACAGGGTCCTGTGGAAAGAATGACCCTTCGTGTCTTTGCGTCTTTGTGGCTATTGTATTTTTTCGCAGCGAAGCTGTGGAAAACATGCTCTTATTATCATTTCGACTTCGCATTCTTAGACTTCGCTCAGAAGAAACAATCCTTCGAATCCTTCGACTCCGCTCAGGACTTGCCAAGGCAAAGCTTCGCTGTCCCTCAGTCACAGACAAACTGTAACGGAAGGAATTTAAATTAGAATGGTGAATATCGAATGTCAAATATCGAATGTCCAATGTCCAATGTCGAATATCGAATGTGCCTTCAACCCTCAGCACGCTGCTGCATCTGAATATTGTACATTGAGCATTATTTATTGAATATTCAACGCTCAACCTTCAACTATCAACCTTCAACCTTTAACTATCAACTTTCAACTCCTAACTCCTAATTCCTAATTTTTAATTTTTTGAATTTTAACTTTTGACTTTCTTAAACACCCCCCATCCATTCCTCCACCCCGGTTTAGATTCTTCCTGTGTATAATAACCATAGCCATCCCCGCCCCCGCCATAACCAAAGCCAAACCCCTAGCCGTAACTTCCGTAACCATATCCATAGCCGCCGAAAACACCGGCGCCACGTGGCTTAAGTCCGTTGAAGATGAGGGCCATATTCTTAAACTTCTCCTGCTTGTACAGGTCATCGATCATACGCAGCATCACCTTGGGAGTATGAGCATGACGCACCACGTACAGGGTGCTGTCGGCATAGCCGCTGATCAGTTGCGAATCGGTAACCGGCCCGATGGGAGCAGAATCAATAATGATATAATCGAATTTTTCTTTTAGCAGCGCCATCATTTCCGAAAATGTTTTACCAAGGATAAGCTCGGTCGGATTGGGTGGTATGGGGCCGGCCGAAACAACAAACAAATTGGGATATTTGGTTTCCTTGATGATATCGTCAATACCTGCCTTGCCGATCAGGTAACTCGTAATGCCCGGGTCCCTGTTGATGCCCAGGTATTTACTGAGCTTGGGTTTGCGCAGGTCCATTTCCATCAGTCCTACTTTTTTACCGGTAAGGGTAAAGCTCATGGCCAGATTCAATGCAATAAAACTTTTTCCCTCTCCCGAGATGCTGGAAGTAACCAGTAAGGTTTTGTGTTCCTCGTTGATACCCATAAACGAGAGGTTGGTCCGCATGCTGCGGAACTGTTCGGCAATGATGGTACGCTTACCTTCGCTGATGGCAATGGTATCAGGTGTTTTGGAATACATGATCTCGGCCAGCACCGGCACCTTGGTCTTTTCTTCTATCTCGGTACGGAACAATATCTTGCGGTTAAACTGTTCCCGCAGCAATACATAAGCTACTGATGCCAGTAGGCCCAGTAAAAATCCCGTGAGGTAAAAATTCTTGGCAACCGGTTTAATGGGGCCATAGGAAGATCCTTTCTCCAGTACCCGCAGATCTGGTGTGGTGCCCGCCGAAGACAGGGCCGTTTCTTCTCTCTTTTGTAAAAGGAAAGTATAAATATTGTTCTTAATGGCTTGCTGGCGGCTGATATCCAGCAGTCCACGCTCCTTACGCGGTATCTGGCTCAGCAGGC